>JAJCYJ010000803.1 GCA_029262975.1 Saprospiraceae bacterium | reverse complement strand
CCATAATTCGGGACATCGTATCTTCATTCAATATGAGATCTTCCCATTCTTGTTTTGTTTCTACCAATTGTGCGGGAAACTTTAAGCTGAATTTTGGTTTCGAAACTTCACCATACATAAATAGATCTATGAGATCAGGGGACAATACCAACTTACCACTCATGCGCGGTTCTCCTTCCGGTGGATCTTCCAGCCAAAGGATTTGTTTTTTAGCAAAAATGTGATCCGAGTGAAAGAGTTTTTGTAATTCAAATCTGCGCTCCATGTCGCTTCCTGCTAATAGAAATAATGCAGTTTCACCTGTGGGTAAGAAACCCCTGAAATTCTTACCTCTTGCGCCACCTATTTGCGGAAAGTCTCCAGGCTTTGGAATTTTGTCTTGAATGACTGTATCAAAGAAGTCGGGTTGGATGTGTGGAATTAAAGCTATGATGAGTATATAAGATTCTTCTGATGAAAGTTGATTCAACGAAATAAATGAGCAAAGGGGATCAGGACTGCCATTAAGAGGCCATTGAATATTTACATTTGAATCGTTGAAATTTATTTCGTCGAATGTAGTCTTCAATCGATTGCTTATTATTTTCTCTAGAGCTTCCAGGCTAGTTGTGAAGGATTGTATGGTTGATGTAGTAGATATCATAGAGTTATATTTTATTTCATATCATTTAGATCGTGGATATATGGATTATAGTTTAGAAAATGGATACCTAGGGTCTTGTGCATACATTTGGTGCAGCCGTTGGCCCTCTTCCAGCTGAATCGTTGATTGCAGCTCTCCGTGAGATAAGTCTTCTTCTACGGTTAGCGTATTCTTGTTGTTTGGCTGTTGATAAACAAAAGTAGTAACCCAGTGCTGCATCAATTATATTCCTTCTCGTAGCTCTGCTCATTCTGCCTGTTCCTACAAACTCATCCGCAAGGGCATTTTCACTATGGGCCAGAAATTCTCTTTCATTTTGATTCCCTCTTCCAATTAATCCAGAGCGATATTGTTGAATATGCCTCAACTCATGACCTACTTGCAAAACTCTTCTTGCAAAATGTCTTCGTGTGGTACCTTCTATAAATTGATTGCTGACTGTGATATCCCCTTTGGCAGTATTTCCCCTTCCAACTCGAGTAGCCATCAGTCCACTTGATAGATCAGCGTCATGAGTTATATTTCTTACAGTATTTTGAAGTGGATTATAATAATAACAAATGATGGCGGTAATAATACTTGTTGCTTTTTGTTGATTTGATTGTCCTGAGGCACTTGCCATAGCAATTATTCTATTCGATCTGTCATCAAGAGGGTTAGCTGCTCCCTGGGGTCTTCTATCGGGTTGCCTTCCACTTTGATTGCTACATGTGACTCTTTGTATTTTAAGATTGGACTTCGTATTCTGCTGGACCACATGTGTCAATTCATGAGCAAGAAGCCGCTTACCATCACTTGTCTCAGGCCGGTATTTACCCTTGTTAAAATAGACGTCTCTACCGTGTGTAAAAGCTTGAGCTCCTAATTCCTTATTCATTTGAACGGCCTCATTATCCGTATGTATGTTTACATTAGAAAAATCCACGCCAAAGGAGTTTTCCATTTCTGACTTAGTTTGATTTTGGATTGTTTGTCCTTTTCCCTTTTTGGATTTTATTTTTTGACTTAGGTTGTTAGTAGCACGTGACGGATTATTGGAGCTGGTTTTCGTCTGAATAGGTTCCTCCTCTTCCTCTTTCATTTGTACAGGCTCTTCTTCTTCTTCTTTACCTTCCATCTTTTGAATTGGTTCTTCCTCTTCTTCCGATTGCATTTGTACGGGCTCTTCTTCCGACTTCGCTAAAGCTTCGTCGGACAAGTCTTCACCTTCCATTCTCTGAATGGGTTTTTCCTGGATCAATTTATCTTCTTCCAAACGTTGCTCTGCAGTACCCAATTTTTCATCTTCTTGTGGTGTGGCCAGTGTAGCTTTTTGTATCCCTTCTGCTTTTTTTTGAACTGCACCACCACCATTGGATTTATTGACTACACTGTCCGCCATTGCATCTGCTTCTTTTTCGTATTTGTCATTTGGCTGACCGATCTTTAATCCGTTGGATTTTGAATCAGATTTGCGCTGGAAAAAATTATCATCCTCTTTTTTTTGAACCGAAGTCTTACTCGATTTTGAAAAAAATGGAGTAGTATTATCTTCCGTTTTATGTTGATTTTTTTGTCTTCTAGACCTTTTTGAACTTTTGAATATCATGGTCTAATAATTTTTTGTGTTTAAAAATCTAATTTTCAAATTTGGTTTGCCTGGATCTAGAATTGCTCCATTAATTCAGGATATACACAACTTATTAAATCCTGAAAGTCAAAGCTTCCTTCTTCTCTTCCAAGCTCTGGTTTCCACTTTGGATGTACTTTCAAAAAGGACTGATCATCATTGCATAAGATACTTAAAAAACACTCACTTAGCAAGGTAGAACCGACCGGGCCCAGATGTTCACCTTCATGCCCAAGGACCTCTGCTTCTTTAAGTATATAGTACCATAGTGGTGTGCCTCCAAGCTCAAGACGAGCGCATTCCGGAACTTCAATCGGTTCAAAACACATCCTTTTTGCTACGTCTTCTCCTGATGGTAAACCATAGATGACTCCTCTTCTAAGATTGCGGAAGGGCAGTGATCGGAGGTACTTGTTTTCAGACCGTATAAATGGTATGTCATGAAATGCTTTTTGAATTTTTGTATCGATTAATTTGGCATATTGAACACATCCATGACCTAAGTCAAAGAAGTAGCGCCAGTCGACATATTCTTCCATCTTTTTAAAAGCGCCCAATTCAAATAACCCTTTAGTAACATGTTTGTTAATTCTGTTGTCATCTCGAGTTTGAGAATGTCCTTGCCGAAAAGCTGCACCAGTAAATTCCAGAGGCATAAAAGTTGGCGATCTATAAAATGAAGTGCCATTATTCATAATTTTTTCAAAGATATCCCAGTCTGCGATTTTGTACAAATATTGATGTGTTATCAACCAATGATAGTGCCATATGACGCGTCGCCTTGCTTCAGTGAAGACATCATCTTGTTTGCATTCGTCCCTTACGATATCCACCATCTTATTATGAAAATCTATGAATAAGACTTGCATTCTCGAAACGATAATATTTTCATCGTTACGAGCATCTGGAATGATTGCCTTTTCCTGACTGTTTCTTTGAAGATCAACCCAGCAATTACCATGTTCGTCGTAACACGTCATACCGAGCAACAATTTGCTTCGATCATCTTTATCATAAAGAAAATCCTGTGACCACTGGCCATACAGACAATCCAGGTCAAGATTAAAAGTTCTATCACTTGTGAACTTTCTTGTTTCATTAAATCCTCTGAATTTGGAAGTGACTTCGAAGGTCATGTCATGTGCGAGAAATTGACCAAAAATGCTCAGTCCATTAGTGACGACTTTACTGTCCTTACACTTTGTTTGTTCCATCATTTTGTCAGCCAGTTTTTCTAACTTCTTGTCAGGAATGATCAATGGCTGTAATTCCGGGAACAATCGATCAAATTGTTGATGACTATGTTGATGAAACTCTGTTTTTTGGAAACTTTGCATGGTTTTTATATTTTGGTTAACACTGTATTCTTGATTATTATCAATTCTTAATTGCTCTCCCGCGCCTTAATCCTAAAGGAAAATCCGCCCGCTCTTCTTGTGGTCTGTAGTTTTCAATTTCAATTTCAATTTTCAATTGCCCTCACTCACCCTCAGAACCCTGACTCTTTCGCTAAGAAGCTTCAGCGCCCGATGAAAGAGAAGTCCGCCCGCTATGATTCTGCATTTCACTAAATATTTAAACGAACAGACAACAATCAACGATGAACAAAAAACTTTCTTTACTTCAATTCTCTACTGACGATGGCAAAGCCATATCAGCATCTTCAAATTTCAATTTTTGAATCAATTCTTCAGCCATGGCCATATAATCAGCGGCGCCATTGCACCGTCTATTAAACTGAAAAACATCTTTTCCTTTTTCTTGTGCCTTGGCTAAATCAATGTTACTTCTTATGGTTGTCTCAAATAATTTGTCACTATATTCTTCTTTTAATTTTTTATAGGTATCCCGATGCATGTTTTTGCGATGTTCGTATTTGGTGACAACTATTCCAAGTATTTCTAATTGGGGTTTCAGACTTTTTCTGAGTTTTTTAAAATGATGCATGAAGCTTGTCAATCCTTTGTAATGAAGGAATTCTGCCTGCATCGGTAAAAGGACATAATCACTTGCGACTAGTGCGTTAACTGTTAACATCCCGATGGACGGAGGACAATCGATAAGA
>JAJCYJ010000802.1 GCA_029262975.1 Saprospiraceae bacterium | reverse complement strand
TTGGTTCTCCCTTTATAGATTACATTTTGCTGACTCTTAAATGACTTCACAAAACTTCTATTATCGTTAGCGAAAGTTTTTATATCTGTAGCTTTATCAAATACAACAATATCAACAACACCATTGTACGCTCTTAGGATACTGTTCTGAGGGTCCCGAATGGAAGCGGATATATGCACTTGATCCAGTGCGCTTACACGGATTGACTCCTGATCTTCATCAATGGATTTACCATTAATTTTATCAGTTTTTATTTCTAAATTAGGTATTCCTAGTCGCAATGTAGGGTCTCCGATAAGAAAAAACTTCCTGGCATTTGTGTTATCATCAAGATGTTCATTTTTCGCTCTTCTCATTATCTCTCCTATCGGAATATATTTTCCTTCAGATTTTTCAAAAAGGTGGCTGAAGACTGATCGCGTTAATCGAAAATTCTTGGAGGCATAAACCGAACGAACAGTTGTGAACAGTGATAGGGCTCCTCCAAGGGGATTTAAGAGGGCAACTTCACCTGCGGTTGAAGTGGAAGGATCATCAAAACCGGTAAAAGAACAAGTCGCCGTTATTATAAGGGGAAGGCGATTGATATTTTTCCAACTGTTAATATCATCTACTGTTAATACCCGTTCTTGTGCCCAGCCAGTAGGGCCACCATGACCAAGATAGTTTATGACTAAAGCGCCATTAGCAACGGTTTGATTTAATCTTTTAGTAGCGGAAGGGTATCGATTTCCGCCGGGTGTTGATTCTTGTCTAAATGCATCAAAATATATTTTCTCCTGATTAAATAATGGGTTACTCTTATTCACCTCAGTGGCGATGACATCTGCATCATTTATATGCAAATTATTATCTTCATCATCAGCTAGGAATACCACTTTAGTCTTCCAGGGAGCCAACTGTCCTTGTTGGTCATAAGTGATGATTTTGTTGATGACATCTTTTGCCTCTTTTGGATTCCTTATGGTCAGCCTACCCACGGCTATATCCAAATCCCCAATCAGGAGTCCATTTTCATCATTGTCAAGTAATGCATAATAATCGTCAGACGGGAAGGCTAATAGGGGATCCAGAGAGTTGAAAGTTTCAAATGTAGGAACGAGATTATCCGCGGGATGGTTTTTGTTGATATGCCGGTAATCAAATGAGGCATCTCCGAGAAGTAATAAAAATTGAAAGTTGGCATAACGATGATACACATCTCTGACATAATTTCTAATAGCAGTTGGATCTTGTCGGCCAGCACTGTATTCATTATAAATTTCCTGAGGACTCACAATTGCACTTGTAAGATTGTCTCTGACTGCCCTGTGTGTCTTGAGCCTTGTGGCGGCATCAAAAATGGTCGGTGGAGTGACTATAATCAATTCGACTTGTCCCTTTTTGATTAAATCTTGATTTTCAACTTGACGTAAAAACTTTGGGACGAGTAATGACTCATTAGAAAAGCAGATATATCTATTTAATTGAGGGTAAGTAATAGAAAAAGTTTTTTTACCATTGTTATCGTTGATGAATTTATTTATAATGTTATGAATGTCAGTGATATCCCAAATCGAAATCTGTTTATCACTGGATATGGCAAGACCATCATAAGCTTCTTGACCTAATAGGGGAGGGTTGACCAGAAGCATTTGGCCTTCAGAATATTTAGCTTCCGAAATACCTTGCACAGATGCGAAATCCAACCAGGCCTTTCCGTCAGGATCACTTTTATTAAATTGAATTGAAATTGCATCATTGGTATTTAGTTGGGAACCCTCAAGGACGATACGGGCATTTCGAGCATAAAGAGCCTCAATATCCTCAGTATTAACTGCTGGAATTTCTCTTGTCGTCTGATGAACACCGTAAGACAAAGAAATGGATTCTCTAAGCCGACTTCTGCTGGCAAGATTGACTTCCATCACTACATTTTTAAGTCCAGAGAGGGGGACTGACAGATGTTTCGTTAAATCAAATGTTCCAACATTGGAAAGTTCATCACTATACCAGGTTTGTCCTGAGCCTTGTGTACTGATAAATGCATCCAAAAGATTTACTTTATCGTCATGATAAATATCAGCAAACCAGTAATCATTAGTTATTCGAAGAGATGCAGGTTGATCTGATTCGTTATCGATCAGACACTGCTCAACAAGATTTGAAATCTTTAAGATGACAAATGCTCTTTCAGCAAATGGATTTTTATTGACTTTTATCAGCTTTTCTTCAGAATCAAAATAAGTCAGATCTACTCCTTCAGCGTAGAATAAAAAATAATCCTGATTATCGAATTTACCATCATTCCCATCCACAATTTGAAGTGGCAATGGTTTAAGGCGGGGAGTTGATTCATATGGATCATCATGTCCAAGTGCTCCTCCTGCGATACCATAAACTTGTATTTCAGAACTTGACAGACTACCTGATTGAATATTCAAATTGTCAGTGATCCATCTCATATCGATTTTAAAGACACCAGATTCACTGATCTCTAACATATAGATCTGGCCATTAGACAGAATGCCATCTGAATTTCCTCCGTCAAAAGAATGAACAATTCCTGCATAAATGTGGCTTTTCAGCAATACCCATGTTAAAAGAATAATAATAAGTGTATTCCGCATTACGATTATAGGCTTTCTATTCGTTCAAAATTAGTACAAGTTTGCAACGATAGCCAAGTTTGAGTATTATTGAGAGAGAGATTAATTCAATACTTCTGATCTGAGACGACAATTAACATATCTGATATTTGCTTTATTCATTGTGTATTCTTGGGATACGATGGCTCAGGATCCTGTATTTAGTCAATTTTATAATGCTCCTATTCAACTCAACCCTGGACTAGTCGGTTTGTCAACAAATGCTCAGGTTGCATTGAATTATAGAAATCAATGGCCAAACTGGCCTCAGGTCTATACTACTTATTCGGCTTCTTACGATCAATTTTTTGAGACATTGAATAGTGGTTTTGGTGTAAATATCTTGGCAGATGATGCAGGGGATGGCGTGCTGAAAACGCAAAAAATAACTGGAGTCTACGCTTACCAGGTAAAATTAAACCCTAATCTCATGGCGCGTATTGGACTTGAAGCAGGTGTTATAACAAGTCGGCTAAATTGGGAGAAACTCATATTCTTCGATCAGTTGGTACCGGGTAGTGTAGAAGGCACACCAGGTGGAGGGATACTGCCTAGTCGCGAGATAAGACCGGAAGATTTAAATACCGCAAGTGTTGACATTTCAATGGGCGGTTTACTTTATAGTGAAAAATTCTACGTAGGCTTATCGCTCAAACACTTGAATAGCCCAAGCAATCAATTCAAAACGGATAATAATAACACGTATTCTGGTCTACCGACCAGGTTAATAATTCATGGGGGTATGCAGATTGATTTAGATGGCTACAATAAGGAGGGATTTGGCTCGTTTATTGCTCCGAGTATATTATTTACCAGGCAATCCGGATTGAGTCAGCTGAATGCAGGTGTACTTTATAATCGGGATAGAGTTTTCGGAGGATTGTGGCTTAGACATACACTCTCCAATCTTGACGCCGCCATTGTCTCTGTAGGGATGAGAACTGATTGGATTAAGTTTAGTTATAGCTTTGATCTTACAATTAGTGACGCCTTGGTGACAAGAACGACAGGTAGTCATGAGATCGGAGTATTGATTAATGTCGGTGGTTTACAAAACAAGAGATCTCGGTACGAAGATTGCTTTAGCATATTTAGATAATTATTACCCAAATGAACTATAAGTTTTTAATACTGTTCTTGGCAGTTAGCTCCATGGCTTCGTGTAGCCTTTTTAACAAATCCTCAAAGAGTGGTGGCCGATCAGATACAACTGGTTGGAAATACAATGATGCAGAATGGGGAGGTTTCGAAAAACTTGACTATGAAGGTCAGATAGATGCCCCAAATCTTGTTTTAATTCAAGGAGGTACATTTACGATGGGTCTTACTGGTGAAGATGTGACCTACGAATGGAATAATATTCCACGTAGAATTACTGTGTCGTCTTTTTATATGGATGAAACCGAGGTTTCTAATTCTTCCTGGAAAGAATACGTCTATTGGTTAGACAGAGTTTATGAATCTTTTCCTGAAGTTGCACAAGCGGCTTTACCAGATCAGAAGGTGTGGTATGACGAATTGTCATACAATGATCCGATGGTTGAAACATATTATCGGCACCCTGCCTATGATAACTATCCGGTAGTAGGTGTGTCCTGGTCACAAGTTCAGGATTATTGCAAGTGGCGTACGAATGCAGTGAATGAGATGCTACTCATAGAAAGAGGGATTCTAAATCCTACACCTGATCAAAAGGACGGAGATTCATTTGATACAGAATCATATATGGCAGCCCAATATGAAGGGAATGTCCGCAAAAATCTTCCTGATATCAGAACCGGTGGAGAACGAGCGGTGAAATATGAGGATGGTATCCTGATGCCCCCATTCAGACTTCCAACTGAAGCAGAATGGGAATATGCTGCCTTAGCACTTCAGGGCAATCTCAATAATACCAAAGATGAATTAATCACGCAAAGAAGATACTATCCTTGGCAAGGAAAGTCGGCTAGATATCAAAACAGAAATAAAGATCAGGGCCGAATGCTTGCTAACTTTAAGCGTGGCAAGGGAGATTATATGGGGACTGCAGGAAATTTAAATGATAATGCGTCGACTACTGCCCCGGTACGATCATATGTTGCTAATGATTTTGGTCTGTACAATATGGCAGGTAATGTTTCTGAGTGGGTTCAGGATGTATACAGACCACTTACAAGTATGACGATTAGAGACGCCGAAAATCATGATCTTAACCCTTTCAGAGGAAATGTATATAAGGAAATCATGAAAGATGAGTATGGCAATTATCTTGATAAGGATTCTTTAGGTCGCATGAAATATCGAAATATTACAGATGAAGAATTAGAAGACCGAGAGAATTACAGGACTGCTGATGCTCGTAATTATAGAGATGGGGACGATGAATTCGTGAAGTACGAATATGGTAAGTATACGCTGATTAGTGATAGTTCAAGAGTTGTAAAAGGAGGATCATGGGCTGATAGATTATATTGGTTACTTCCTGGTACGCGTAGATTTATGGATGAATCCAAAGCAGACCGAACAATTGGGTTCAGATGTGCGATGGCCAGAGTGGGAGGGCCTGCCGGAAATGAAGATACAGGTGGAAACACTTTCAAACAGAAGACTAAAAAGAAAAAAAGAAAATACAAATAGCGTCACTTTCAAAATAAAATGAAGTCCTTGTAAGTAAAATTACAGGGACTTTTTTATATGCACTGAGTAAATTGGAGATTTCTAAACTATACAGTAAATTTTTGGAATGTACTGGTGTCTCAAGCGATACCAGGGCAATCACTGAAGGTCAACTATTCGTGGCCTTACGAGGAAATAATTTTAATGGCAACAAATACGCAGAAAGCGCACTGACTAAAGGGGCTAGATATGTCTTAGTCGATGATCATAGAATGCCAATGGATGAGCGTTATTTGTTAGTATCCGATGTATTGAAAACGATTCAAGACCTTGCCCTCTATCATAGGCATCAACTAAATATTCCCGTTATCGGACTTACAGGCTCAAATGGCAAGACAACAACTAAGGAGCTATTAGTCTCGGTTTTATCAACAAAATTTCAAGTGTCAGCGACTTTAGGTAATTACAATAACCATATTGGGGTGCCGCTTACCCTTCTTAATGCAACTAGAGCATCAGAACTACTTATCGTTGAAATGGGGACAAATCAACCTGGTGATATAAAGGAGCTTTGCGAAATGTCTTGTCCAGATTATGGATTAATCACAAATATTGGCTCATCTCATCTAGAAAAACTAGGATCCGTACAGGGTGTTTTCAATGAAAAAAGATACCTGTTCGATTATGTCATAGAAAATGGTTTGCACTTTTTCCTAAATGTAGGCGACCCTTTTTTGGCTTCATTAGATGATATATCAGAAAAAAATAGCAATTACAATGCTGAAGGGGGCTCTTTTGGTGAGTTGAAATTAGCGAAGAAAACAAAAGACAGACTTCTTTCCTTTATATGGACCACTCGAGAAAAAAAGGATGTATTACTGACGACCAGTCTGAGTGGGCGGTACAACCAGGAAAATATTGCCGCTGTACTTCAAGTAGCAGCATTTTTTGGTATTTCTCCAACGGCAATTGGAGAGGCCATTGCGGCATACATTCCGGATAATATGCGTTCTCAAATTATTGAGTCTGAGAAAAATACAATCTTGTTAGATGCATACAATGCTAATCCATCGTCTATGCTGGCTAGTATCAAAAGTTTGATGTCGGAGCATCATCAAAGCAAATTATTTTTTATACTCGGGGATATGCTGGAGTTGGGCGAAAAAGAAAAACATCTTCACCGCGAAATTGTCGATTTCTTGGAGTTACATGGTGTTAAAGAAGCTGTATTGGTGGGTGAAATTTTTTCTGCCTTAGGCAAATTACAATATCCCACATATATAAATACTCAAGCCTTGATAGAAAGTAAGACGTTAGACCAAATCTCCAACAAGGTTATTCTTGTCAAGGCCAGTCGTGGCATTAAACTCGAAAGGATAATCTCAATTCTTTAGGATTAAAAAATAACTTTTAAGCCAAAGCAAGGAGAGAGGTTATTCGTTCTGAGATATGATTATTACAAGCATCCTCATAGTCACTTTTTGTGCAAGCCATTTTTACTTCTTTCTCTGCGCCATCAGAAAAAAGTTCTACCCACCATCTTCCACTTCGTTGATCTTCAATAAATACCAGTTCTTTAGCACTATGATCTGGAAGAACTGTATACCGCTGTAACTGAACTGATTGATTTTGTTCGCGTTGCCGTATTTCAACTCCGTCCAGTATGTAATAAATAAGAAGTGCTATATTTTTCGCCATCATTCCATATTCGTC
>JAJCYJ010000801.1 GCA_029262975.1 Saprospiraceae bacterium | reverse complement strand
CTCTCGCTTTTTTGCATCCACTTTTTAGAGGAGGGGGGGTGTGTGACATATAAAATATAATTAGTATGTTTGTACTTTACAATATTCGATATTTAGTAAACAATGAAATTACATAAGGAAATAAAGAGGGTTAGAAATGAGTATGGAAATAATCAAACTCAGTTTGCTGAAGCCATAGGAGTGTCTAGGGTTCACTATTCTAATTTAGAAAGTGGTAGGATAAATATTACTATAAATATTTTAGAAAGGATAGCATCGGTAACGAAAAAAAAATTAATAATAACATTTATAGACTTATGACCAAGACTGCTGCGGAAAAGAAATTAAAAGGAACGTTAAAAAAAAGTAGAGAGAAAGAAACTTTAGAACTTCCTGCCGTAACTGAATCTTTTGTCCCCGAAGGCTTAATAAATAGTTATGCTATCGAAGAGTGGAATGCTCAAACTAAATTGTTGATAGATGGGGGAGTATTTTCAGAATGTGATACTACAATGTTGCTAATGTATTGCAATGAAGTTGGAATATATTTCGACTCAATAGATATTTTAAGAAAAAAAGGAAATACTATAAAGTTTAAAAAATCCGATTATGAAAATGTTAGTCCTCATTTTACTATAAAAACAAAAGCATTCGAGATAGCGTATAAGTTAGCTAAAGAGTTTGGGTTAACACCATTAGCAAGGACTAAAATTGAGGTAGAAAAGAAGAAGAAGGATATTGATCCTTTGGCTAATTTATAATGTATAAAAAAATAACAGATAAATATATCAGAGATGCGAAGAGTGGTAAAGTCTTAGTTTGTAATTGGGTGAAACTTGCAATAGACAGACATTTGAAAGATTTAGAAAGGGATGATATTTATTTCGATGAGGCAGCAGCCGTCAGGTTTCTTACTTTTTCATCTTATTGTAAGTACACCAAGGGTAAATTAGCTAAAGAAGGTAGGTATATTGAGTTTTCACCACAGCAAGTTTTTAAATATTGGGTGTTATTTGGATGGATGAATCTAGATGGGACGCGTAGATATAGAAAATCATACCAAGAAGTAGCGAGAAAGAATGGAAAAAGTGAAGAGGCAGCAGTAGTTTCTAATTTTTTATTTCTAAAGGATGGTGAATTTGGGGCAGAAGTTTACACTGCTGCAACAAAATTACCACAGGCAAAGATAGTCTTTAACGCTGCCAGACAAATGATTATCAAATTAAGAGAAGATAGTGCTTCGATTAGAAAACAAACCATAGTTGGAGTAAGTAATATTTCAATGTTAGAAACAAATTCTAAGTTTGAACCGCTGAGCAACAACTCAGATAAAGAAGATGGATTAAATCCTCACGCAGGAATTATTGATGAATACCACGCGCACGTAGATAGTGATCTATTAGAAGTTATAAGAACTGGAATGGGATCTAGAGAACAGCCAATGTTGTTTATTATTACTACGGCAGGATTTGAAAAACAATATCCTTGCTATTCTATAGAGCGTAAATTAGCTACAGAAGTACTACAGGGAATCAAAAAAGACGATAGTTTATTCGCCATCATCTTCACTTTGGACGAAGATGATGATTGGAAGGATGAAAAAGTATGGGTAAAATCAAATCCAAACATAGGAATTACTCCGACCTGGAGGTATATGAGGGAAGAATTAAACGATGCTATTAATAAAGGGGTAGTGAAAGAGGTGCAATTCAAGACGAAAAATCTCAATATATGGACAGATTCCAGCATGGCTTGTATTTCAGATGAAGAATGGCAATCTTGTAGGGGTGAATTACCAGACCTGACTGGTAGAAGATGCTATGGAGGATTAGATTTAGCAGCAAAAATGGACACCAATTCCTTCCCATTATTATTTCCTCCCGACAAAGAAGGCGAGCCAATATATTTAAAGACAAATTTTTGGATTCCAAAAAATACAATCGAAAAGAAAAATGAAATAGGAAATTATAAACAATGGAAGATGGACGGATGGGTCAATGAATGTGGGGAGGATATTATTAGCTATGATAAAATGACTAGTGATATTTTAAATCTTCACGAAATTTACGATATAGAAAGTTTTACCTTTGATAGGTGGGGTGCATTCAATGGTTTATTACAGAATTTAGAGAAAGAAGGAATAGAAGGATTATTATTTGGTCAAGGATTTAAGGATATGAGCGAGCCAACAAAAGAATTTATCGCACTTGTTAAGGCTGGTAAGATAATTCACGATGGAAACCCTATGATGAGATGGATGATTGGAAATATAGAATTGAGTATTGACCCTGCTGAAAATATAAAAATAGACAAGAAAAAAAGTAGAGAAAAAGTAGATGGGCCGGTATCTGTTGTTATGGCAATAGGATGTTGGACTGCATTAAGAAATGAAAAAGAAGATACAAGTGTATATGAAACCAGAGGTATAATAGATGTTTGATAATTTTTATTATATTTGTAATATATGACTAAGTAAAGTTGCTTAGTTCAAAAATAGAAGTTATGGCAGTAACAAGTGCAAATAACCATGCAGACGTAACAGCATCAGATATAACAGTTTTTAATGAAGAAAGTTCGATATATGTTGGTGTTGGTGGAGACATAGCGTTAAGATTAATAGGTAGTTCAACAACAGCAACATATAAAAATGTACCAAATGGCACTTTTTTACCAGTAAATGTAGATCAAGTATTATTAACAGGAACAACAGCTACAAACATTATAAGAGTGTTTAATTAATGTTAAGCATTCAAAATAAAATATCAATCGGCTCAGTTGGTGATGCTGCATTCAGCCCTTTAGATTTAAGCCCTAGTTTATGGTTAGAGTCAGGTAACGTCCATTATACGCTTGACCCTACAAATATAAGTAGTTGGAATGCAACGGTGGGGAATGATGCTACGCAATCAGTTTCAATAGAAAGACCATCCGACATTTTAATAAGTTCAAAATCTTTTGTTCAATTTGATGAAACGAATAAAGAGCATTTAGACATGAATAGCTTTTTCAATGCTACATTAAGTGGAGACTTTACAACTTATTATATCATTAAACCTGACACTTTAGGTATTAATTTCCAATTTGTCTTAGGAGAGCTATATGTGACACCTATACAATTCCATTATTATCACTATTTTCATTCGGATAATACCTTTTATGTTGAGTTTAATATAAATAATACGACAATTAAAGCTCAAACAACAACTGCGTTTAGTACTGCTAATACATATATTATAGAAGTTAATCACGATACTGCTGCACAGCAAATAAACATTTATGTTAATGGAGTTAAAGAAACTTTAGACGCAACAAATAATGGAGATACAAGCACAATAGATACAAGTACTTGGAGTTCAGATGTCAATATGTTTTTGGGGGCTAGAAATAATAATGGAGTGGATGATTTACATGGAGATAATTCATTGGGAGACATATTATTTTTTGATAAATTACTAACAGCACAAGATAGAGCAGATTTGGGTAATTTTTATGCATAATGGGTAAATTTTCAAATAACATACAAAGAGTAACTTTAATTCTTGCGTTAGGACAATCTAATGAAGATGGTCGTGCTATTGATTCTGATTTGAATGCTCCTTATCGAACGGCTATAACAGATGCTAATATATATCAAAAATCTACCAATTCATCAGCAGACAATGGAACTTGGCAAACTTTAGAATACAATGAGAATAACGTTTGGCAAGTAACACCATCTAGCCCATTAAATAGTCCTGCTTCCACAGCATTGCACGGGTCAGAATTGTTTCTGGGATATGATTACGTGGCAGATAAAGGAAAGCCTATTTATATGATTAAACAAGGGGTTGGAGGAACAAACATTCACGGACTATCACAAACTACCTGGAATGATGCTTTAGTTCCTGATTTATTAACCAGATATATTGATTGGCTTAGTGATGTAGCTATTCCTAAAATAGTTGCTTTAGGGCATTATGTAGACTTTCAGGGTGTATTTTGGTTTCAAGGCTTTAGCGACTCAGATACAGCAGCACACGCAAATGCTTATGAGGTTAATTTAACTGAAATTTTAAATACTAGATTAAGAGCTGGACTAGCGAAGTTTGGAGATGCTTTTGAAAATGTAACTATTTATATTCAAGAAAGCCCAGACTGGGGAGCCGTAGGAGGTAGACCACAAGCACCAAATGATACAGTAAGAGCAGCACAATTAGCAGTAGGAAGCTTGACAAATTTCGTATTTTTACCAAATACAAATTACATAACGAGTTTACAAGGAGATAACACACATTTAACAAGTGCTGGAGAGCAGGCTGTTTCAGCTCAAAGACTAGCAGTATTAACTTAAAGAATTTGGAAACAAAAGTAACATTATTTGAATTATTAATTAGCTGTGGCGGAGTGATTATTGCTATAGTAGGTGGGTGGATACATATGAGAATTAATGTGGCATCTTTAAAGACAAAAATGGAATACATTCAAAAGGAATTGGAGTCGGAAAAATCAGCGAATAAAGATAATTATGACAAATTAACAATTAAGATTGATAAAATTTTTAGTTTAATGAGTGAAATTAAAGTGAGCATAGCATCTAAAGAATAAAATTATGACAGATGAGGAAATATTACAAGGCATTAAAGAATACTTCTGTATTGAGGAATTTGTTAGCCAAAAGGTGTTTAAAAAACACGGAGAGAACGCTTGGCAATTCTTATCCATACGACTTCTTCATACAATGCTTATAATCCGAGAGGATTTAGGTAAATCAATTACAATTAACAACTGGAAATGGGGTGGTAAATTTCAACAAAGAGGACTAAGAAGTAATGTGGGATATATTGTCTTGAAAATGGTTAAACGGATGAGAATCTATTTAAGCGGTCACGTACTAGGATGTGCAGCAGATTTTGATGTTAAAGGTATGACATCCATAGAGGTAAGACAGTATTTAAAAGGCATTCATAAAAAACTACCTTATAAAATAAGGTTAGAAAATAAGATGAATGGAAAACCCATTAATTGGTGTCATTTAGACTGTATTAGTAATGAAAAAAACAAAAAAGTTTATTTATTTAACGTTTAGATTATGAAGAGATTATTTAAAGATGGTATAATTACCACCCTATTAGGGATATTATTTATGATTGGTGCAGGATATATATTTATCGTGCAGCAAGATAATGAAAGGGCGTTGTCATTGGCTGGTTTTGGGTTGATATTTCTACGTTCTAAAGACTCATTAATTGGATTGAAACCAAAAGAATAGTATATTTATGTTAAATAAATATCTGACAAAAGAAAATTTAATAATAGTCTTACTTATTTATTTAATAGGTAGTGGATTTTTTAGTTCTTCTGAAGGAATAAGTCCAGAAGAAGAATTGTATCGTTTAAAAATACACGATTTAAACCAAGAAAAAGCACTACTTTTAAAGAAGAATAATCAACTTGAATTTAGATATGAAGAAATTACGAGAAACATACATTCTGACAGCCTTATTATTTGGTCTGCTGATAGGGATAAACGAGACAGCATACGCTCAGCCATCAATCCAGGATAGTTGTATTTGTTATACTGACAATCAAGACAAGAGGTGTTTAGAGTGTTTAATTAACTCACCCAAGAAAGACAGTTTAATATCTAACCTAAGCCTACAAATAATCAATTTTAAGGCTGTTTTAAACAAAGACAACCAAATTATAGCAGAAAACAATAAAAGACTCTTAGAACTTTCTAAATCGCTTCAAGTAGCTGATAAAAAATTGAGATTAGCTAAGAGATTAACATTTTATGGCATCCCCACCACTCTAGTAGGAGGTGTTCTAATCGGAATGTTGCTGAAATAACCTCAGCATTTAACTTCTTTCCCTCAAAAATTCCATCACCTCTACACAAGGCTACCTCAGCGACTATCCTTATGTTTTTCAAACATAATTCGACAATTGAATTTAAATAACTATATTTGTAGAAAATTCCTTGACTTGTGTTTACGTTCTACGAACTCCCAACCCAATCAAGGAATTTTGAAAGCTCAAACTTTAATTTAACGATTAATGTTAGGTGAATGCTAAACTGAAGAATAATTAATATTATGTTAAACAACCGTTGGAGGTTGTTTAACTTACTTTACTTCTATTGATGAGGAATCTATTTCGATTATTTGATAAGTGCTTTCCGTATTTTGTTCTTGCTTTTGTATTAGCAATCGTACTTTATTGTCTAATATTTTAAAATCCTCATCATAAGACCTTATCTCATTATTTTGATATAATGCGAATCCAGCTAAAACTAATGTTGCAGCACCATAAACATATTTCCAATAATCTATTTTAGTCTTAAAAGGTTTCAAAAATCTTTTTGCCTCTAATACAACTTCATCAGTTGATTTATATCGATCCTTTGAATCTTTTATGAATCTTACATTAAGATTACCTTCAATGAAGTTCTTTATATGAGTTTCTTTTAAAGTCCCCTTAAACTTTCTTATTACCCTATTGATTTTTTTAGGCTTTTCTAAGAATAAGATTATTTCAGCTTGACATTTTTCTACATAATCCATTCACCAAACATAAACAATCTACCCCTATCCGTATAAACACCTACGACTTGATACGGTGTAAAACACTTAGAAATAATAATAAAAGATAGAATTAACAATTATCTTTAACCCAAGCGTAAAACACTTTCTTGCTTATTCCTAATGTTTTTAATGTAGTATGAATATGTAATCTTGGAACTTCCTTGTCATTTTCTCGAACTGTCAATGACCGAAGTATTCCTGTTTTGGTGTATTTAGTATGACTGCCTACTGTTTTTTTCTTTACGCATCCTTGAAACAAAAGAAATTTAATCAAGCATTTTGGTTTTACGGATCCTTTTATACTCATATATTTTATGCAGCAACAAGCTCATTAACATTATGCCTAACAAGCTCTCCATCAAAATTAAAGTTTTTCAATCTGCCTTCAGAATCAATAAATGGTCTAAATTCTTTATTTCTATAAGGTGTTTTTTTCCATCCATTATTAACTAATTCTATATTTCTATTTTTCACAGACAGTTTACTAAGATTATCGAAATAATCTTTAGAACAATCTCTTAACATTTCATCAGATTCTTCTTCAGTTTCACCGTAACCAGAAATATTGAGAGATGGAATAAATGATACAAAAGAATTTGTTTCTTTATCTTTTCCTGTAAACACCGTTAAAGAAAATTCTATTCCTTTATTAGTGAAACTTATAAGTTCTTCAAATTCTTTGTTTTTTATACTCATCGAGTTTGTTTATCTGGTTATCACAAAGATACGAAAAATGTAAAACATTCTAGTCTTTTGAGGTTGATAAATTAACCCTTACAATATGAGAGATAATCTCTTTTTTTCCTTTAAGTAATTTAAACTCAATGGCTCCTTCATTGGTTAAATTAAAAGCAGGCATTTTCACTACGTGATGTGCAAACTCTTTATCTTCAAAATCAATATTCAAATTTGTTTCCACTTCGTGTTTAAGATACTTGACTTTCAAAATACAATCAATATTATATGGATCTGTTTTTGAAGTTCTCTCTAAAACTAATAATAATTTTGAGGGTGTTAGTATTCCTGGAAACTGAGTTACTTCAAAATAATCATATATACTTATTACAGATGAATCATTAGAAAATTTATCAACGATAACATCATTTGCAAAAATTATGTGTCTACATTTTATCATAAGTGTTTTCTTTTACCCCAGCAGATTACTCAACATTCTGCTTGATGATGTTGAAGACCTTGATACAGCAATATGTTCATTTTCAAATTCATTGAAGCGATATGTGTCAAACTTTATAAATATTGTACTTTTTTCATTATCATATATTGAGTCTACAGCAGACAAGTCCGTTGTCTGGTTGTCTTTAGTAGAATAATGCTTTTCCTTATGATCGATATTTGTAAGATACTCTGGTTGTTGTAGCGTTATATCTAAAGCATATTGCAGTTTTGCAATATGCTCCATATTTAATCTTCTAACACCACCAAAAAGCCCACTTAGAAATGGCTGTTTAAGTCCAGTTAATTTTTCTAATTCATCTTGTTTGATATTCCTTTTTTGAATTAATCCTACTATTGGTCCTAAAATTCTTGCCTGAACCATACCAGATTCATATCCTAAATCAAATTCCTTAGCTTCAAAAAGTTTTTTTATTTTATTCAATGATTTCATATCTATAATTTGAGACGATTTGGTATCTAGTCTTTATTTTTTTGTCATTTTTCATTGTTTTTTTACTAGGAAATAATTCTGCCATAACAATACACTGAGTTTTATTTTTTCTTTTAGTTATGTTGCATATTATTCTATCATTTTTAGTATTCATAAATGGCTTAAGGGCGTAAGCATCCCCTTCTCGACCAGCTTTTTTATGAATTACTCCTTCTCTAAGACAATTTATAATCTGTTTGATTTCATTCATATGTCTTTCATCTGTCATTAAGTATTGCAAAAATTCATCTACATAATCAACATCACAACAAATATTATATTTATTGCCTGGAAATAATATGACCGCTCTCCTATTCAACGCAAATATAACTTATAAGTTATAATATTTACAATATATTAACATTTTTTCCAGTATTATTGAATTAATAACGAAAACTAATTAAATAAACTTTAGCTGTCAATCCGTTAAAACACGTATAATATACTAAGTATATCTACATAGGTAGATATATTTACATTACTATCCCAGGTGGATGCCAATCTATTTACTCTACACCACCCCTTCTGTTGAAAAATACTATCTCCCCCTACAGAGATTAATTGACCCTAAAATATGTCAATTAACGTATTTTTCTTCCCCAAAGCTAATTAACATAATATTCGTTCATAAAACATTTTGAAGGCTTCAATATTGTTATTTTGATTCAGCTACAAAATGCCTTATAACGTAATTTTATGTTAAATAGCCACGCCACCACTACGATCTGTATAAATACTTTTAACATAATACGTGTAAATACTTAAAATAAATTACGTATTTTTACCTAATAGCCAGCCCAATTAATTTTATTAAGTTTGTTGTAATATCTGTAAAATCGAAAACCGCTATTTTCCGAATCATCTAAACAGATTTACAACGCTTCAGGCGTGGGTTGTCTATTTGGATGGAGCCTTAGCGGTGCTTCGATAAAATGGGGGCTCACGCTTTCTTTATTTAATTAATTAAAAAAAACCGCTATGAAAAAACTATTGTTATCATTATTCATTTCAACCATTTTATTTTCTTGTAAAGAAGAACCTGAAATAACAATGAATACCAAGTTTAATCCAGAGAAATATACCGTCCATCTAATTATGCTCGAAAATAAAAACAAATTAGATAATGGTTATGAGTTATCTAAAGCAATAAAGGAAAACCCTTCTTTTATTGATGGCTTTACAAATAAAACCTACAGTGAAATCATACCAGGTTTGATGTTAAAAAGTAAAGAACAAAAAAAGATTAGACTTGATGAGAAGAAAAAAAGTGATGAATTGAATCAAAAAATTATCACTAAACTTGAAAAAAAGTTTAAAAAGAAAGTTGACGAGTTTAATGGCATTGGATGGTATTACCATAAATCTTGGGGAGCAAGATGGTTGAATAGAAAAGGACTAAGAGCAGACATTAACACAGATGGATATTGCTATCTAGTTAGCAATTATCATTCAAGCGATTGGTTGTTTCATACTAAAATTAAAGTGATTGTAAATGGCACAACCTATACAAGTTCTGAGATTAAAAGATTTGATGATTCTAATAAATCTGATAATTCAGGGGGTAAAATTTGGGAAGTAATACAATACTCGAAAGGTAGAGACAATGGAATACTGAAAGCTATTGCTAAAAATTCAGATAAGGTAATAAAAGTTAGATTTATCGGCAGAGAATTTAAGGATGACATTATCTTATCATCAAAAGATAAGCTCGCGATTAAAGACTGTTATGAATTGTCTAAAGCATTGCGATAGTTCAGTGGATTAATCATTAAATTATTCGCTTAAATTGTTCTCGAAATTTCATTTCTACACAATTTTACACGAAACAGTTTGAGCTTTCGCCACCACACATTCCCATTCAAAAAATTAATCTCTTTGATTATCAGTTAGTTAGCTATTAATTATAAAAATAAATGTATTTTTATTAGGCAGATGTATATACAATGTATATATTTGTAGGGTAGTTTGGAACTAACCACTACATTAAAACCTTGCAAAATGAAAACATTATCACAACAGGATTTAAACGGACTTAACGAATTATTCAACAAGTTTAATGTTAAAAACATTTTTGATGAATTAGATTATTTAGTTAAACGTGATGGTGACGCTATGCCAATAGCATCTTGTTTATTAGATATGATCATCGAAAATTCAAATGATTTCACAAAAGATGTAGCTGAAAAAGGAAATTTAGAAGATTCTTTATCTTATAAACAAAAATGGGCGTTAGCTTACCAAATCAAAAATAATTTAGAAATTTATCTTTCTGCCGTTAAAGAATATTCATTGTTTGAAGAGGTAGAAAGTGAAGTAATAAAAAATAATGAAGAAGTAAATTACATTTTAGAAAATGAAAAAATTAACATAGTTGAAAATCACAAAGAAGGAATTGAATTAATTGAAACTCATTTTGAGGATTTTAAAAATAAAGCAACTGGAAAAGTGGAATGTAGCTTTGAAAATTACCAAACAAATGAAGGTGAATTATATCAGTTCTACCCACCAAAAGGAGTTTCTGGTGAATGTGTTTATTTTTTGATTAAAAAATAATCCTGTTGTTCCCTGCAAGGTCAGCAGGAGAATCCAACCTCGCTATTTTCATAGCGAGGATTTGGTTACGCCAACCATTTATAAACTTAAAATAAATTATGAAGTACATTACAGCACCATTTAGAATTAATCGTCAAATCTGGTTAAGATTTATTAAGAAATGTAAGATGCAAGGAAGCAACGCTTCTGTGGAGCTAAGAAGGTTTATTATTGAATATTTAAAGGAGTAAAATGGAGCAATTTAGAATTGAAATATCAGATAAGTTTCAAGAAATAGACATTACTATTTCCAGAGAATTAGATTATAATTTAAGTAAATTAATCCAAAAAGAATTGGACGAGTTGTTTCAAGAAGATGATGCGATTGCAGATTATCAAATTACTCACGTAATTGGAGAGCTATGTTAGAGCATTTACATCACAATAGAATACTTCAGATTATCAAAAACAAAGATAATACAGCGAGTCATTTAATGGCTGTTAGAAATCTTCTAACGAATTATCGGAATCAATTTGGGATAACTAAATTATATTTAGGATTATTATTAAAGCAAACAGAATTAATACAAAATGTATAATTATCAACAAGAAATAGAGGAGCATACTTGCGAATATTGTGGAATAAAATGTGAAAAAAAATTTTGTTCTAAAGAATGTAAAAAAGAATATGAATATGATAATAAATAAATTATGAAAGCAACAATTGATAGCATAGTTTTTGATAAAAAAGTTTCAACTAAATATGGGGAAATGTGTAGATTCATTGTGAATTATAACGGTAAGAAAGGCACTTTTTTGGCTAAAGAAAGAGAACAATCAAAGTTTAAAGCTGGTGCAGAAAATGAGTTCACAGAAACTGAAAGAAAATATGATGGCATTGTTTACTATAATATTGCAGCCATCAAAAGTGGTGGCTCTAATTATTCAAGAAATGTTAAAAAAGAACAATCTAAATATTCAGGCTTTGCGATGAGCTATTCAAAGGATTTAGTTGTTGCAGGAAAAATCGAATATGAACAGCTATACATTGAAGCAAAAGGAATGTTGGACTGGATGGTAGAGCAAGATAAACTTTTAGCTAATGGATAATCTAAATATATACAAAGTAGAACAGGGTAGTGATGCTTGGCACGAATTAAGGTGTGGGCGTATAACTGCTTCAAAGTTTAAAGATGTTGTTGCAGGGAAAAGCACAGCAACTTACAAGGGCTTGATTAATGAAATTGTTTGTCAGATTCTATCTGGTGAGACTGAAGAAACTTATTTCAACGACATAATGCAGAGGGGAGTTGATTTAGAGCCAGAGGCAGCAAAAGACTATGAAGAAATTCTTGGGGTTGATGCTAGTGAGGTTGGCTTTGTTACCAATGAATTAATCCATCCTGAATACATTGGGGTTAGCCCCGATAGAATGATAGATAATAACCTTCTGGAAATCAAATGCCCACTAGGCAAAACTCATATAGGCTATCTAAGAGCAGATAAATTACCTAATACTTACAAGTGGCAAGTACAAGGACAATTATTGATTACGGGTGCTGAATGGTGTGATTTTATGAGTTATTACCCAAACATTAAACCGTTTATTTTAAGGGTTTATCCTGATGCTGAAATGAAAGCTACATTGATAACTAGAATTAATGAGGCAGTGTCAGAAATTAAAGACATAATTAAATCTCTATGAAATACGACCTGTCCGACATAAAAGAATTAAAAGATTTTGATGCTCAGTCTGTTCATTTTAAAGCTACCAATAAAATAGTTGAGCTTAAAGAATGTAAAAACATAAGGACATTAAGGCAAAATAGGGCATTACACAAGTTTTTTATGATGATTTCTGAACAGTTAAATGAGTTGGGTATGGAGTTTTCTTATACAGGCATAAAGGGTGCGGATATGAGCCTTAGATATACACCAGATATAGTAAAGGAATTTTTCTGGAAACCAATACAGATGACGTTATTTGAGTTTAAAAGTACGACAAAACTAAAGACCGATGAAATGAATCAAATTATTGATGTAATAGTTAAATTCTTTGGCGACCAAGGTGTTGTAATTGAGTTTCCTTGTTTAGAAATTAAAGAAAATTATGATTAACGAAAAAGCACTTAAAGAGATAAACAAGGCATTAGGCACACTTTTTTATTTTTGCTAACGGTTTGGGTATGGATAGTAATTTTACGATTAAATAACAATTAAATTTTATAAATATGAATAAAGAAGTAAGAAAATTAACGGCTACTGTTGGTTGTCGTTTTAATGCAACTTACAGAGTGTTAGGTTTAGTTTAATTTAAAAAATATAGATATGAGAGAAGAAATAAACGGAATGTGGGAAATGGTAAAAAACTTTGATGCCTATGATTGGGTTCAGGTTTTTATAGTAGTTGCAATAGTTTGGATGATAAACCCTTCAATACATCTGATTGGTTATTTATTTGAACTCTTTATGAAGAAAGTTTTTAAGATGGAAAGATGCACTTTTATAAAAGGGTGGAAAAAGATTAAGTAATTAAACCTAACAATGATATATAAGTAACTCAAAATTTAAAAGACTATGAATCAGAATATTAAAAATCAAGTTATGACAAAAGTAAAAGTAATAATGAACTGGGATAATAATCGCGTAGAATATATGGATGTTAAAACAGTCCCCAGTGAAGAAAACGTTGAGGTTCAAGTAAAAAATGCTGTGGAAAAGAAGTATGGCATTTATGATGTTAAAGAATTTGTAATATTAGATTAGTTATGGTAGTAGAAATTGATTTAGACGAAGGGCAGTTAGAATATATTTTAAGCGAATTTTCTGAAAAAGAGTTATTAAATGAATATCTTGATAGAATTGATTCAAAATATGATATATCTAAAATAGGCGTTATTGCTGCTGCGAATATAGCTTTATTGTTCGAAAAATTAGACAATATTAATCAACAAGAATTAGAAATATTCCTAAATAAATACTAATGGCGAAAGAAAAAATAAGCGTAGAAGATGAAACGATCCAAAAAACTAGGCTGCAAAATTATTGTGCTTACGTAAAAACCACCCCAATTAAGGTGGTTGGGGTTTGGTCTGATCCTCAAGATATGTTAATGGCTAATAAATCAAAACTTTTAAAGAAGCTAAAAAATAGATTTAAGTTCACAGTACAAATCGTAATCAAATGAAAGCAAAAACTCAACTAGAAGAAGTGAGAATCCATTTAAAAGGATTCGGACACTTAACAAGCCTTGACGCTATTAATGAATATGGCATTACTAGATTATTAGATAAGATTTATCTACTCAGAAAAGAGGGGTTAAGCATTAAAACTCTTAACAGACAAGTAGTTAATCGTTACGGTAATTTAACTAATTATGCTGTTTATCAATTAAATAACTAGAGTTATGAATTATTATTCGCGTGCAGGTATGGAATTTAAAACAGTAGGTATTAATAGGATGACAACATTCGGAAAAACAGAATTTGAAATAACAAGAATTGTATTTTCAACAGTACAAGAACTAACAAGTGTTAGTTGTTCAGATATAATGTCAAGTAGCCGAAAAAAAGAAATAAGGATAGCAAGACAGTTATCGCATTATTTCCTTAGAAAATATACACAGCTATCAACTTCTGAGGTTGGTAAAATAACATCTAATGACCATTCAACTGTCCTACATAGTTGCAAAACAGTTGAAAGAGATATTAAATTTGATAGCATATATAGAGTGTTATTTGAGCGAGTAGAATCAGAAATTAATATAAGATTAGTAAATTAATATAATAATTATGGAAGTATTAATAGGTTTTGAATGGTCACACGAAGTAGATAGCTCACTTGAAGATTTTTATGAGGAATTAAAGAAAAATTAAATTTGTTTATATAGAATATAATTGTATATTTACAAAACCAATGGCGACAAACTACTTTAATTATTATTAAAACAAACCGAACTAAGGTACTTTGTGCATTCTCTGTCGTTATTGGTTGCACTTAGTATTTTGGGGAGGTATATAAAACCAATAACGCAATGAGTATAAAAAGAACAATGTGTTTCATAGTCGGTCATAATCTTAATGAAGAAACTGATTGCGGTTATCAATATTGCCAAAGATGTAAACAGCACGAGTATTATGATTATGGAAGGTTTCACCTTACCATGTCAACATTTAAGCTTGGGTTTAAATTATTTCTTAGAAGATTAAAGAATTGGTGTTTTTCAAGGTGTTGTGATTGTAATAAGCCCATTACTAGGTTTGGAAAATATATAAATAAAAGTAGTCATTTCGACTGTTTACCGTTTTAGTTATGGCAGATAATAAAAAAGCATTTATTCTTTATACTGACCAGAAAGAAATTTTTGAACAGTTACCATTAGAAAAAAGGGGTGAATTAATATCGATAATATTTTCTTACGTCAATGATGAGAATCCAACAGTTGAAGACCCTATTTTAAAAATGGCTTTCACTTTAATAAAACAGGTATTAAAAAGGGATTTAATAAAATGGGAAGAAAGAGCTGGCAGGTCAAGAAATAATGGTTCTAAAGGTGGTAGGCCTAAAAACCCAACTAAACCCAAAAAACCCAATGGGTTAAATGATAACCCAGACGAACCCAAAAAACCTGTTATAGTTAATGATATAGTTAATGTTAATGTAACAGATATAGTAATAGTTAAAGAGAGTGTAATAAACTCCCACTCTTGGATTGAACAAATATGTATGAAAAAAAGGTTAGAATTAAATGACGTAAAACAATATCTCACGTTATTTTTAGATGACTTAGAGTTAAAGGCTGATTTAGATAAGCCCGAAAAAGACATTAAGGCACATTTTGTTAATTGGCTAAATATCCAAATAAAGAACGTAAAAAAGAATATGCCGAAAACATTAGAAGATAAATACGCACACTTAATTTAAAGATAGGAATTATTAACTAAAATATTTATCTCAAAATTAGGATAGTAAATATATTATCCGTATATTTGGATAAACTTTTAAACTTTATATTATGAAAACATTAGAAATTGAAGGCTTCCAAGTAACAACAAATCTTGACGAACAACAGACGTTTATTGATATGTGTAATAATGACGGTATTGATTTAGATACTGACCGTTGTTTATACGACATTGAATGTGAATTGAGGAGTTGTAATCTTATTGATTTCATTGAAGAAGTTGGAATTAATGAGACCCCCGTATCAAACTACTTTTATAAGTACTCTAGAGGCTATAAAGAGAGACATTTAGAGCCATTTAATTGGAGGGCTACAAAAAAGAAGTTAACTATTATATACACTGGTGCGATGGGTGATGGTGAATGGTATGCAGAAATTAAATTATAAATAATATGGAGCACGACTTAAAGACTTACACAAAATACTTCAATCAATTACAGCAGGGAGAAAAAACGTTTGAGCTAAGAAAAGACGATAGGGATTATAAGGTTGATGATATTATTACTTTATCAGATTATTGTCCTTTAAAAGATGAATACTTGGGTAGATGCTTGAGCTATAGAATAATCGGAATACTAAGTAATTGTGAAGAATTTGGATTGATGAAAGGGTATTGCATATTAAGCATTAAAATAATTTAGCACACACAAAATTAATCAAGTAAAGGAGGTATTAATTATGACCAATTGGCTAATAAAAAACAAAGAAGTTCTATCAATAAGTGGCTTAGAAAAAGCAATAGGATGTCCTAATTCAACACTTCAGAAAGCTATTCAAGGAAAGCAAGGATTGCCAAAAAAGTGGGCGGAAAAGCTCCAAGAATACATTAAAGAGAATTTAACACTCTAACTAAATAACTGATATTATGAATGAAATAGAAAAACAAGTAAGTCCAATTAAAAAAGCTCTTTTTTATGGTATGGAGTTGGTCGGGTTTAATCCTAAAAACTTTGATAAGCATTCTTTACACATCATAATTAATAACATCGAATTAAATCACAAAAATATTTCAGTAGGAAACTTTAGAGAGGCTTTTGAATTGGGTGCAAATGGAAAATTAGACGTAAATCTAAACACTTATCAGAATTTTAATACTATGTATGTAGCAAATGTTTTTGGTGCGTACAGACGCTTTAAAATCAATAAAAGAAAATTAGATACTTTTAAACTTCCTGAGCCTGAAAATAATAAACAATGGGAAATGTGGGAAAAGAAAAAGCATTTTGAATGGCTGAGAGATAAGGTATTTTTAGAATCTAGCAAAAAAAATGGTTCTAGCGGTCAATTCCCTGAAATATTAATAGCAAGTTTTAAAGACATCTACGACTATATGTTGAGTGAAAGGATGTTAAATGAAAAAATGGGAGTAGAATTAAAAGACAGAATCGCTGAAGCTGAAAGGGCTGAGGTATTAGAACAAAAGAAT
This sequence comes from Saprospiraceae bacterium, assembly GCA_029262975.1. Taxonomy (GTDB): domain Bacteria; phylum Bacteroidota; class Bacteroidia; order Chitinophagales; family Saprospiraceae; genus JAJRXG01. Next base: position 21,972 of record JAJCYJ010000801.1, on the reverse strand, counting down.
CCTAAAAAAGCATTTGGGATGTCATTAAATAAAAAAAGAAATGATAGTAAAATCCCACCCTGCTTTTATAAACTAGAAGTTGTGGATTGGTTTAAATTAAATAAAAATAAATTGAATTAAGATGAGTTGGAAAAGTACACCGAAATATGATTTTACTCCAATAGAAAGAGCAAGTAAAATAATTAGAAAATTTAAAACCATAATTGTAGAAGAAACAATTACTTCAGAAGAAATATTTAATTATACATCTAAAGGTTGTGCAATTACTTTTCAGGAAGGCATAATTAAAAAACTTAAAAATCACGGAATAGATTCAGACTATGATAACGAAGTACTAAAAGAAATTAAGAAATACCAATGAAAAAACTAAAACAAAATAAATATATCGGCAAAGAAGAGAACTTCCAAAAGACCGTTGCCTGTTATTTAGATTCTTTGGGTGTTTTATGGTTCCATCCACCAAATGAGATTCGTACAAATGTGAGTTATTTAAAGAAGAGAAAATCGTTAGGAGTGAAAAGCGGTGTTCCAGATATTGTAATTTTAGAACCTAAAGGCAAATGGGGTGGCTTATTCATCGAATTAAAGGTTGGGTATAATAAACCCTCAGAAAATCAAAAAAAGTTCTTAGAGAGGCTTAAAATGAATAATTACAAAACATTAGTAAGTTGGTCATTGGATAAGGTAATGGATGAAATAGATTGTTATTTAAAATTAAAGTAAACACAGATATAAATTAAAGAATAGGAATTAACTAATAAAATTTAAAAACAAATAATTATGAAAACAATAAAATATATTACACCATTAGAGTTCACAAAAATTCCTTATTCAATTAAATATTTTTTCGATGGGCATGAGGGTTTTTGGATTAGAAATAATCTATCAGAATATACAAGGGAGGAGGATGATTTATCTGAAATATTAAAGAAGAATTTACTGCTTGATAATTCAACGGAGAAAGATTTTAATGATCTTATTCAATATATCACTAAAATGCAAGATAATTATTTAATGGAAATCGAAGAACATAAAAAAAGAATTGGTAAAGCAAATAATGCCCTCTTACAGATTCAGGATATTGGCAAATTAATTACTGGCAAAAACAATATGAAACAAAATCTTTTAAAAATATTAAAGCTATGAAACCAATTGAAAATTTAATGAGTGAATCTATTGAAAAACTTACAGAACTATTAGACAAAAAACACAAAAACAATTGTGGTAATTGCGGACAAGAATTTGATATGCGAGATTTAAGCCAAGTTTTTGCGCACGAAGATTGTAACGGAATACCAATAGATTACGATACTATGGAACAAATACCACACTATGGTAGTAAACGAATAGATGAAGAAGTTACTTGGTCTAATGCTAATTGGTTGAATTTACCACTAAAGTAGTATTATAGACACGCAACTAAACAAAACATAAGTGTCGTTGCGAAGTATGAACAATGTTGTTTAAGTGCTGTCATGAAACTATTAAACTTAAAAATTAGATTATGAGTCCAAAAATTAAACAGCTATTTGATATTGCTAAAAAAGATTTAACATTCAATAATGAATTTGATATTTACGATAAAACATTTAAAAAACCCAATGTATTTACAGATGAGGCTACTAAACATTTATATGTAGCAATGTATTGGGGGTGGATGTGTGGAAAAGGAATACAACCACCATTTCAAGTTTAAACCCCAATAGCATTAAAACAAATACTATGAAAAAGAGAGAAATAAAGTTTAGAGCGTGGGATGGAAGTAGAATGGCATACGCTGATTTACACGATATCCTAAAAAACTCTGACGAAGAACGTTTTGTTGGAAATGAAAATTGGAATACTAATGACAACCCAAGACCATCATTAGAGATTGATGACTGTACTATAATGCAATACACAGGATTACAAGAACAGATAAATGTGATTAATAAAAATGGCTAAAGTTCTAATTAACATAACATCCTATGATAGAAGAGAACTATTGCTGAATCTCTTAGAGGAATTAAAAGGCGAAGACATAATTGTATGGGATGATAACTCAAATTTTAACATAGAAGGTGAATTTTATTTTTATAAATTTCATAAAAACTATGGAAAAAAACAGGCATGGATTAAGTATAGACAAATTTTTAGACAGCTAAAATCAGAAGATTACGATTATTTTATTTTCATTCCAGACGATGTCGAACTTTGTTGTGACTTTGTAAATAAATCTATAAAATTATTTCAGAAAATTAAAGATGAAAAAAAGATATGCTTATCTTTGCTTTCTGATGTTAGGATAAAAAAACAATGCTGGACGGGAATTGACCCTCTTATAAAAGGGAATGTTATTTTAACACAGTGGTCAGATTTATGTTTTATTTGTACTAGTGAATTTTTTAAAGAAGTGAATATAAAGCCAATTGCAAAAGATAGGTGGGATGAAAATCATAAATTAAGTAGTGGAGTTGGAGCACAAATATCAAGGCAATTATATGCTAAAGGATTAAATCAGTATCACTCGATAGAAAGTTTAGTAATACATAGAAAAGGAATCTCAAAAATGAACCATTATGAATAAAGCATACGTAATTAATCTTAAGAGAAGACCTGATAGACTCAAGCATATCACTAAAGAATGTAAAAAATTTGAGATGGAGATGATTTTAGTTCAGGCTTCCGATGGTAAAACAGACTTTCCAGAACATACAGGAATTATGCAGGGCGCTATGGGGTGTTATGCAAGCCACTTAAGAGCATTAAAACTCATACAGAAAAGTGGTGAAAATGGATTAATATTGGAAGATGATTGCGTTTTTGATTTTGATCTGATAAAAAGATTTAACGAAAGCTTCAATGAACTACCCAGAGATTGGCACATTTTATTTTTAGGCGGTTCATTGCTTTGGAAAAATGCAATTGAAGACTATTCTACCCATCTTAAGAAAGCTAAAAATGTGTTATGTACACAATCATATATGGTTAATAAGAATGCAATAGATGGGTTAATAAATCATTTAGAAAAACGTGCATTTAAAGTAGATGTCCTCTTAACTGAATACCAAAAAAACAATAATTGCTTTATTGCTTATCCTGAATTGTCCTGGCAAAAAAAAGGTTACAGTGACTTGGTAAATATCGAAACTGATAACAAACACTTAAGATATGGTAAGCATTAAATTTGTAGGGAGGCTCGGAAATAACATGTTTCAAAAAGCAACTGTGATTGGTTACGCAATTAAGAATGGAATGGATTATAATTTTAAGCAAGACTTGAATTATCCAATATATAAAGAGCCTTGTTTTGAATACAAAGAGGTCCCCTATTTTGACAACATTTGCTTAAGTGGATATTTTCAATCAGAAAAATATTTTAGCCACTGTAGAGGAGAGATATTGGAGTATTTTAACTTCAACTCAGAGCCAATCGATAAAGTGTCTATACATGTAAGACGAGGTGATTATGTTAATATAGAATGTCATCCAGTAGTAACTTTAGAGTATTTAAATGAAGCAATACAAAGATTCAAAAACGTAGGATATAAAGACAGAGATTTTTTAATATTTACAGATGACAGAACTTGGTGTGGAGAGCATTTCCCCTTTGAAATAGCAGAGGGAAATGAACTGGAAGATATGGAATTAATGAGCAGATGTGAGCATAATATTATAAGTAATAGTTCATTCAGTTGGTGGGCTGCTTGGCTGAATCAAAACCCTAACAAAGTTGTGATAGCCCCTAAATTATGGTTTGCAGGAAGCAAATCGGATGTTAATGTTAGCGATTTGTATTGTGCTGAATGGATCGTATTATGAAGTACGAGGTAGGTGATAAGATTGAATTTAAGACAGATATTGGTTTAAAAATAATGACTATTGAAAAGGTGGTGCATTATAAGGGAGATGAATTTACTTCTGAGATTGTTAAATATTTTGGTAAATGTCATAACGACAATAGACAATGGCAATCACCTCATAGAGCAATAACAAGATTAATAAAATGAATATAGCGATGGCTGTCATAGCAACAGGAAAATATAATGTGTTTTTAAAACCATTAATAGATTCTATTGTTAAATTCTTTTTAAAAAGTCATAAAATAACCATATTTACTTTTGGAGACAAGGATTGTACTTTTTATATGAAACATAAACCATTTCCATACCCAACATTAATGAGGTATCACCAATTTAATAAGCAAAAAGACATATTAAAAACCTTTGATTATATTTTCTATTCTGACGTAGACATGTTATTTTGTAAAGATGTGGGAAGTGAAATATTAGGCGATGGATTAACGGCTTGCATCCACCCTTATTCAGGGTCTAGGAATTTCAAAAACACCTTTGAACTAAATAAAGAATCTACGGCTTATTCAGAGGATATTGAGACTTATTGTTGTGGAGGTTTTCAGGGTGGTACAAGTAAGTCATTTTTGAAAATGAGCCAAGAGATAGCAGATAATATCGATAAGGATTTAGATAGAGGAATAATAGCTAGATGGCACGATGAAACGCACTATAATAAATACCTAACAGAAGTTAAGCCGAGCTTGATTTTAAATAGGGATTATTGCACGCCAGAAAAAGATCAAAACAATAATTCAAAATTAATCGCATTAGATAAAAATCATAAGGAAATAAGAGGATAAATTATGATTAGTATTTTATTGGCAATACATAATGAAGAAAATTATTTAAAAGATGCTATTGATTCTGTATTAAATCAAAGTTTTAAAGATTTTGAATTATTGATAGGATTAAATGCATCTACCGATTCAAGTAAAGAGATTATATGCTCTTATAATGACGATAGAATTAATCTATTTGAGTATAAGGAAAAAGGTAGGGCTAAGACTTTGAATAAGCTTCTCAAGGAAACTAAAGGAGACAAGATTTGCATTCAAGATGGAGATGATATTTGGCTATCTAATAAACTACAGGAGCAGATTAAAGTAATGGTTGAGGTAGTTGGCTCTAAGATATTTTACGTCAATGAGTTAGGAGAAATAACAGGTAGTCCAACTTTATTTTTAAAGCATCAAGATATAGTAGATTATTCCAAGAACGGAATTAATCAAATCGCTAATACTTCTGCTATGTTTAATAAGAAAGATGCTATAGATGTTGGAGGATGGAATGAAGATTTAGACGGGATAGAAGATTACGATTTTTGGTTAAAACTTATTAAAAAAGGTTGTACTTTTGAAAACATAAATGAAGAACTAGTGCATCACAGAATCCACGAAAATAGCAATTTCAATACAAAAACACACGATATAAAAGGATTACTAAAATCACATGGATTATAAGGATATTTTAGTAAAGCATTTAATTAAAGTAGACAATAGCATTTGTTTTTCTAATCCTCATTATGTTTATAAATTAGAGGATTCTGTACAACATAAATCGCTAATAACTAAAGATTATAAAGATTATAGAATTTTGGTAAAAAACCAAAAAGAACATTCATATATCAAATTTAAAAAATTACAAAGAACATTTGACATAAATAAGATTGATAAGATAAAATTAGAATGGAGTAACGATTTAAAAAAATACATTGTGCTGGATGGATGCCATAGATTAGCAATAATGTTATTTAATAATATAAAATTAAAGGATGAGTATTTCGGCATTAATTAAAGAGCAACTTAAAAAAACAGTAGGAGAAGTACATTATAACGGATGGAATAACAGGACCACTTATGGCTATCATTCCTATGATATAGGAAATGTACATATTCAAGGCCAGAGAAATCCAAAAATGAGATTGGATGAAATGAGAAAGTACGTAGATTTTAAAGATAAAAGAGTGTTAGATTTAGGTTGCAACGTGGGTGCAATGTTACACCATTTACCTGAGATTAAAATTGGATTAGGATTAGATTATGATATTAATTCCATAAATGCTGGAAATAATATAACTAAAATATTAGAAAGAAATGTTCATTTATATCAAGCAGATTTTGACAAAGACAATGATTTGGATAGTTATTTTAAGTCTAATCCTGACATTATCTTTATTCTTAGTATTGGAAGTTGGGTTAAGAATTGGAAAGAGATTTATCAAAAGTCTTTAGATACTGGAGCTATATTAATACTAGAAACAAATAACGATAAAGAAGGTAAACCACAACTAGAATTTTTTAAGGATTGTAATATCAAATTAATAATAGATAATTCTAAAGATGATTCAACTGGAAATAATAATCGTAAAACTTATTTAATTAATGGATAAGATAACCTTCAATATTGCTTCAATTCCAAGCCGTAAAAATGAACTAATAAAAACTGTTGCTTCAATAATAAATCAAGTTGACAAGGTTAATGTAGCCCTAAATTGCTACAGTTTTAATGATACAATAGATTTAAAAAAACTATACCCCTCTGTCTCATTTTGGAAAAAAGATAACACATTAGGAGATGCTTATAAGTTTGCTTTCGTGGCTATAGTAGACGGATATTATCTAACTGGAGACGATGACCTTATTTACCCAAAAACATACGTAAAAGATATGATTAAAGCAATAGATAAATATGGAATAGTAACGCATCATAGTAGGTCATTTAACGCTTTCCCTATATCTAATTATTACCATTCAGCAACGAAAAGGCATAGATGCCTAGATGAGGTAAAAGAAATTGATACCGTTCAATTTGGAGGTACGGGAGTAATGGGATTTCACACTAAACACTTTAGTCCTAAATTCGACATATTTAAAAAGTCAAATATGGCGGATATTTGGGTTGGAATAGAAGTAGATAGGCAAGGATTACCAATAACAGTTTTACCACATCTAAAAGATTATATTAAATACCAACCAATGGACAGCACGATATGGCACGATAAGCATCAAAACTGCGACTATGAAACTAAAGTAGTTAATGATTATTTTGGTATGAAATAATTTATTATATTTGTGACTTAACTATATCACTTATATATAGCACAGAAATGAGAATACCCTTTACGCGATTTCATATACTTAGAGAAGATACACGGAATCACAGTGGCTCATCTGATAATTTCTTAAAGGGTAATTGGGATGTTTTTTCAATTGGCACAAAATCAAAATCAGGAATAAGAATTACATCAGATAATGCAATGAATTTGTCTGGAGTCTATTCTGCTGTTAGTGTTTATACCAATGCTGTTTTAAGCTTGCCTATTCCCACATTAAGAACTACAGACACTTTAAAGATAAGAGAAAATTCACACCCTGTAGCACAGTTGATGCGAGAACCAAACGCATTAATGACGCATTCTACTTGGATTCAAATTATTATACCTCAAATACTATTGTGGGGAAATTCATTTAATTTAATTGAGTTTGAAAAAGGGGGTAGTTTTAGACCTATCGCCATAATGCCAATACACCCTAATAGCGTTGAAAAGATTGAGATAGTTAACGGTGTCTTAGTTTATCACATTTCTTTAGAAGACGGCACAAAAATAGTTGCAGATCAAACACAAATGTTACATTTTAGGGGTAAGGGTGATAATATAATGGGTAAAAGTGTTATAGATTATGCTAGAGATAATCTAGGGCTAGGACAAGCAACAGAAGATTTTGGTAATTCATTTTATGCCAACTCTGCGAGTTCAAGTGGAGTTCTAACGCATCCAGGTTCTTTAACTCAGAAAGCTCAAGACAATATATCTGATTCTTGGGACAAGAAACATAAGGGTGTAAATAAGTCAAATAAAACATCAATCCTAGAAGAAGGTATGAAGTACCAACAAATAACCATACCTCCTGATGCTAGCCAATTTTTAGAAACAAGACGATTCTCTATAGAAGATATTGCAAGATGGTTTACTCTACCTCCAGATAAGATAGGAGATTTAACACACGCTACATTCTCAAATTTAACGCAGCAGGATTTAAACTTCGTAAAACAATCTGTCTTACCATTCGTAATAAGCATCGAAGAAGAAATAAATAGAAAGCTATATAGGGAGCAGGAAAAACAAACATTAAAAAGTAAGTTTAATTTAGAGGGATTATTAAGAGGTGATATTAAAACACGTACGGAGGCTTATAAAAATCTGTTTGCTGTTGGGGGAATTTCCCCAAACGAAATAAGAGCTTTAGAGGAAATGAATCCTTATGATGGTGGAGATAGTAAATTTGTACAATTAAATTCAGCGCCAGTAAACGAAGAAGGAACTAATCAGCCAGAAAAAGAAGAAGTAGAGGAAGAAGAAACTGAAGAAACAGAGCAATTAACTTAGAAATTATGAAAAAAATAAAATTACAAGATCAATATAGAACATTAAGCGTAAAGAGCGGAGATATTAATGAAGAAAACAGAACCGTAGATTTATCATTCAGCTCAGAAGAACCAGTTGAAAGATGGTTTGGAGGAGAGATATTAGACCATAAAAAGTCTAGCGTTAATCTGTCTAGATTAAATGATGGAGCAGCAGTTTTAGTGGATCATCAAGGAGATCAAGTAGGGGTAGTTGAAACGGCAAATATCAAAGAAAAAAGGGGGCTAGCTAGATTAAGATTTTCTAAAAACGGTAGAGGATCAGAAGTGTTCCAAGATATTACAGACGGAATCAGACGGAATGTCTCCTTCGGATATCGAGTTAATAATTTAGTTTTAGAAAAATCAAGCTCGGAAGAAAACCCAGTATACAGAAGTACAGACTGGCAACCGTTTGAAATTAGCATAGTAGGCGTACCAGCAGATCAAACAATCGGAATAGGACGTTCTAAAGTGTGTGAAAATGAGATAGAAGTAGAGGATTCATTTAGAACTTTAGATGATGATAGTCAACTAATTGAAGAACAATTAATTGATAATAAAGGAATAGTTTGTAATGTTCGAGAAAAAATATTACTTTTGAAAGGAAAATCATTGAGTAAACAAGTTAAATCACTAGGAAAAGAAGCCTAGTACTAAATTATTATTAATGGGACGAAGATGTCTCACACTAAAACAAATAAAATGAAACACGATACTAAAAAGTTGATTGACGAAAGAGGTCAAATCAATGATGAAATGCAAGCTATTGCAAAAAGAGCGCAAGAAACTGAGGGTGGTTGGTCAAGAGATGATGAAGCAAAATTTGACGAATTAAATGCCAGAGACACTAAATTAGAAGGCAATATTACTCGTTTAGACGCATTAAACGCTAAAGAAGTAAAAGACTTAGAAAACGTAGAAGAACTTGCTGCTAAAGTAAATGTAGATGTTGAACAAATTGACGATGCAAAGAAAGATTATAGAGCTGCTTACGGTAATTATTTAAGAGTTGGGAATGGAGGAATAACAGATAATGAAAAAAACCTGTTAGTTAATGCTGCAAGAGCACAAACAGTAACAACTACTGGTGGTGGTTATTTAATTCCTACAGACTTAAGTGACACGATAATTGAATCGTTAGTTTCCTTTGGTGGAATGAGAGCAGTTTCCCAAATCTTACCTACTGCAAGTGGAAATAACATTGACTTCCCTACAAATGATGATACAACTAATAAAGCTGTTTTAATAGCAATCAATACTAAGGCGAGTGAACAAGACTTAGTTTTCGGTACTACTCAATTAAATGCTTACAAATTTAGTTCTAATGCTATTAGAGTTCCTAATGAGTTAATTCAGGATTCTGCCTTTGATGTTGAATCATTTGTTACAAAACAATTAACAACTAGAATTGCTAGAGGGACAAATGAGTATTACACAGGTACAGGAGGGTTTGGAACAGGTAGTTCACAACCACAAGGAGTAATTAATGGAGCAACACAAGGTAAATTAAGTGCTGCATCTACAACTACTACTTTTAGTGAATTACTTGATCTTAAAAGTTCTGTTGATCCAGCATACAGACTAAATGCAACTTGGATGATGAATGATAATTCTCTAAATGTTATTAAAAAACTATCTATGACAACTGCAAATCAATCAATATGGCAAGCTGGAATCGTAGGTTCTGCACCAGCAACTATTGACGGTGACAGATACACAATTAATCAAGATTTAGATGATATGGCTGATAACACTAGATCTTGGTTATATGGGGACTTTAACAACTTTCTTATTAGAGATGTTTCAGGAATGGCAATTAAGCGGTCAGATCAGATTTACATGGAAACTGATCAAGTAGTATTTATAGGATTTTGGAGGACAGACTCTAGGATTTTGGATAGCGCAGGCATTAAGTATATGAGACAAATCGTAACATAACAGATAATTAGGTTAAACTTTAAAAAAGAGTGGGTTCTGCTCACTCTTTTTTTAAATAAAGAATTATGGAATTAGTAAAAGTAAAATTAAATGAGGCGATGGCTGGTGTTAATGAGTCATATTCAGGCGGAGAGATTGTTGAGTTCCCAAAAGATAAAGCAGAAAGACTTATAAAACAAGGTACTGCTAATTATTTTGTGGATAGTGACGAGGTTTTAGAATTGAAACAACAGATAATTAACCTCAAAAAAGAAAACAAAAGACTTGCCAAAAACAAAAAATGAGCCACCAAATAACATCTCAACCTGTTACTGAGCCAATCACATTAGCTGAAGCTAGGTCACAATTAAGAGCGGAGTCAGAAACTTTTGACGACACTTTTATTACTGAATTGATAAAAGAGGCAAGAAGTATATGCGAGGGTTATTGTAATAGGGTGTTTATAACTCAAACTTGGCGACAGAATGAAAGCAGATTTGGGGCTTACATTGACTTAGCAGTTTCGCCAGTCATCAGTGTAACTAGCGTTAAATATGTTGACACAGCAGAAGTACAGCAGACTTTGCCTACTGCAAATTATCAAGTTGACTTATTAAGTGATACTGGGTCAATTTTCGAGGGTGTTAGTGCTGGATTCCCTAGCATATCTAGCTTAACAATTAACCCCATTGAGATTATTTATGTTTGTGGATATGGTGCGGCAAGTGCTGTCCCTGTTCAAATCAAAAGAGCAATCAAGTTAATGGTTACTCATTTATATGAAAATAGAGATTCTATAAATATTGGTGCTGGCTTTATACAGCCAATACCAATGCCTAAAAATGTTAGAGATATATTGGCAGATTTTAGAGTTAAACATTTTGGATAAAAAAATATTAATATTATTACCAATTTGGAAAAGAGAAAAAATTACTCAAATTTGTTTAGAAAATTTGAGAGAGTTAAAAAAAGAAATTGATTTAAACGTTCTTTGCATAGTTAGCGAAAGTTGGGCTAAGATAGCAGCCTTTACGTATGGTTTCAAATATGTGTCTGCACCGAATGAGTGTTTAGGCACTAAAATGAACATAGGGGTTCGGGAAGCTATGAAGTATAAGTTTGACTATTTAATGAATTTAGGTAGTGATGATATAATTACTAGCAGCTTATTTAAGCTTTATGAACCTTATTTTGATGACAACCTAAAGATGTTTGGATGCACTAGGTTAACATTTATAGATAGTGAAGAGAAGGTAGCTAAAACGTTTGATTATAAAGTCTTGATAGGGGCAGGAAGGTGTATAAGGAGGGACTTAATAGAAGAACTCTTAGAAAGAGGAGAAATGTATGATAATAATATTGAATGTGGGTTTGATGCTAATAGTATGAGAAAATTTTCAAGACATTCACATACTGAAATAGCGAATGATTATAATATGATATATGACATAAAAAGTGATATTAACATTTGGAATTATAAAGAGTTACCTGGAGAAATTATACCTTTTGAAACAGCTATGGAAGGATTGGGGACTAAACAAATAGATGCTATATTAGATTTATGAAGTCAGGAGATTTAGATAGAAGGATAATAATAGAATCAAAATCGATAGTTAGGCAGACTGACGGATTTGAGAATATTACTTGGGGTAATTTTTTGTCTATGTGGGCTCAAAAAATGCACGAAACAGGAAAAGAAAAAACAGATGACAATAACCGTTCAACTGAAAGAATGATAAAATTTAAAACGCGATATCATTCTACAATAACAAATGAAATGAGAATAGTTTGGAATGGCGGTCACTATAAGATTGAGGACATAAAAGAATTAGGTAGAGAAGATGGCTTGATTATTTTTACAAGTTTATTAACACAGACATAATGGCAGATGGTATAAATATAAGATTAGTTGGAGGTGCTAGGTTAGATAGAGCCTTGTCCAGAATGGCTATTACACATCAGTCTACTGCTAGTAAAATAGTTAATGGATCAATTAGAAAAGCTTCTGCTAGCGTGAGAAAAGGAATGAAACCAAAGATTCCAAAAACAAATTTAGGTGATACAATTGGTTTTAAAACAGGATCAAGGAATGTGTCTGTCGGACAATTAAGAAACTCACTTAAGAGTGGGTTGAGAAACAAGGTGAGAACCCCTAGAGATGTATTTTTAGGGGCCGTATGGTTTAATGAAGGACGTGGTAAAGGAAAAAAGAATGATGACGGATTTTTTGCAAAATTTGTCTACGACAGACCTCATAAAGATAATGCTTTTGGTTTTAGTGGAGGTAGAACGTTAAAACGAATTGTAAAGCCGACAGAAAGTGGAGCTAGAAAAATACTGGGTCGTGAATTAGCGAGAAGGATAGCTATTCAACAGCAAAAAATGATAGATAGATTATAATGGCTAAAGATATTGGGGATGTAATATATAATTTATTAAGCAACGACTCTGCTGTCTCTGCTATTGTTGGGACTAAGATTAAGCCCTTTATATCTATTGAAGATGTTGCGTCTCCATATATAGTTTATGATATAATAGGATTGGAGCCAACAGACACAAAGGATGGAGTAAGTGATTTAGATACAGTTGAGTTTGATGTTGAAATGTATACCAAGACTCCGCAAAAATTGAAGGATTTAAACATTAAAGTTAGAAATGTATTAGACAGACATTCTGGGACAACAGAAACAATAAAAATACAATCCATAACTTATTTAGGTGAAGATGGAGATTATTCAGATGACGAAAGGGTCTATATTAAAATACAGAATTATAAAGCACGAATCGACAAAAGTTAAAGATATGGTAATAAAATTGATAAAAGAACACATATTGGTACAAAAGCTTCTACCAGTAAATCACAGAGCAGAAGTGACATACGAAATAGGCAAAAAACTTATTGATGCAGGAATTGCTAAAGATGTCACTTTTCAATATAAAATAGAAGCTAAAAAGCAACAAAAGGCAGAAACTAAGGCTAGAAAAACAGCAGAAGCAAAAGAAAAAGCTGAATCTGAATTAGCTATAATAGAAGAAGCGAAAAAATTAACAGATAAAAAATAGAAATTATGGCAAAGAAAAATGCAACAGATATAGCTATGTATGTAGCTGGCGTAAAAATAGCAGGAGCAACATCTGCTGAGGTAAGTAGAGAAATGTCACCTAGAGATGCAACAAGCAAGGATAGTGGTGGTAATTCTGAATCCTTAGAAGGATTAAAGTCTTGGACAATGTCTGGTGAGGGCTTTATTGATCCTGCTGCAACGTACGGTTTTGATGAATTAGACTCAGCTTATGACACTAGGACACCTATATCAGTTAGATGGTCTTCTGAGACAAGTACAGAAAAATATTATCAGGGAATGGCGTATATTGATTCATTGAGTGGTACTGCTGGAGTTGAAGAGACTGCAACATTTAGTTTTAGCTTAACAGGAACAGGAGTGCTTTCTTACGTTACATTAACTTAATATTATGAAAATAGGAGATAAAGAATATACTGCAAAAATATCAAATCAAATTATTTGGGATATTGAGGAAGATTTTGAGGATGGGATTGCAAATATTATGACGAATATTAAAGATATGAGATTCAAAAAAATGGCACAATTTATTTGGCATAGTGTTAAAGAAGAAGTTACTTGGGATGTTTTTTCAGGGGATATACAAATTGATCAGTATGTCCCTGCTGCTACAGAAGTAGGGGTAGCGTTAAATAAAGCGTTTAATACTGGAAAAAAAAAGTAGAATCAGACTACAGTGACGAATTTAAATGGGATTGGAATGAAATTCAAAGATTTGCTTGCGGTATTAAAAATCTAACTCCTAAAGAGTTTTGGGATTCGCAACCCAAAGACATTATATTGATGCACGAAGGTTTTGAGCAAAAACGAAAATACGAGGAGAATATACATTTGGAAAAAATGATAGTAAATAGATTAAACACTTCTATGTTAGTAAATATTCAAGTGAAAAAAACTATTACTCCTGAAATGCTTTATAAATTACCAGGAGATAAGCCAAAGGTAAAGGCAACAAAAGAGCAGATTTTAGCTTTCTTTGATAGAAAAGACCCTGTTATTTCCAATGGAAAAATAAGGGGGTATACTGATAAAAACGGAAAATTTGAACATGTAAATTAATGGCGAGTAGTGGTTCTATATGGGTGAGCTTAGGTCTGAAGACTGCTAATTTTCAGAGGGGAATTAAAGGTGCGAAAGGTCAGCTTTCTGGATTCCAAAAAGGAGTTTCAGGATTAAAAGGTATGTTTAATCCTCTTACTATTGGTGTCGCTGCTGCTGCTGCACTTGGTGCAGCCATCGTAGATGCTGTAGGGATAATCAATAGGTTTCAAAAGGCAGGAAGTGATTTAGAAGCGGTATTAGGAGATAAAGGTACTGCTGGGGCAATGAGATTACTCACCACTCAGGCAAAAGAATTGGGTGCTAGCACAGCATTTACAGCTACAGAAGTTCTAGGATTAAGCAAGGAATTTGCAAAATTAGGATTTGATCCTTCTCAGATTCAAAATATGACTGAGGCTACGTTAAATCTAGCAGCTGCTTCTGGGACAGAGTTGTCCGAAGCTGCAAGCGTGGCAGGATCTACTATAAATGCATTTGGATTACAAAGTAAGGATGCTAAGAAAGTAACAGATATAATGGCTACTAGTTTCTCCAAGTCTGCTTTAGATATGGAGAAATTCAGCGAAACGATGAAAAATGCTGCTCCAATTGCTAAGGCTACAGGAGTGAGTTTAGAGGTTGCTACTGCTGCTGCTGGAAAATTAGCAGATGCGAATATAACTGGATCAAAGGCTGGCACAGATTTAAAGAAAATATTCAGCGAATTAGTAAAAGACGGTAAACCATTTCAAGATTCATTAGAAGAAATAGCGGAAAAAATGAAAGCTGCTGGATCAAAGGCGGAAAAATTAGGAATTGCGGAAAAATTAGTTGGAGATAGGGCAAAGGGGGCGTTGTTAATTTTAACAGAACAAAAGGACGAATTAGGTTCATTGGCGACAGAATTAGGAAAAGTGGACGGCACAGCAAAAGATATGGCTGAAACTATGCTCGATAATGTTTCAGGAAGTATGACAAAGGCGAGTTCTGCCTACGAAGGCTTTATTTTAAGCGTTGAAGATGGAAATGGGGTGATTAGTAAGTCTATGAAAGCAATAGTAGATAGTTTCACAGATTTACTAGGAAGATTTACAGCATTTAATAACACTGACTTTACTGTTATGCAACGTTTTGCAGAATTAACTGGAGTTGCTGCAACTTCCGTTGATGGGTTTACGTCTAGGCTGGTTAAGTCTGTATCGGCATCCGAAAATCTAGCTCAATTACAAGATAGAACAACAAGATCAGTGAATGCTTTAAAAATACAATTTGAAGCAGGACAATTAAGTTCTCAGGGTTTCAAGAACGGATTAGATTCAATAAGTTCTGCTACTTTAAACACTAAGAATAGTCTCTTAGGTATAGCTGAAGTTATGCCTGTTGTGGATGATGAAGCAGAGCAGACAGAGCAATCATTGATTGCTCTGTCTGCTGCCCAGAAAGCGACAGCACTAGAGGCTAGGAATCTAAAAAATAGCTTAGAGGATGTTCTAAATGTGATTGACGTAGCAAAATTTAAGGGAATAAGTGACGCGGTTAAGGGAATATTTGAGGATATTAAAAAAGAGGGTCAGAAAGCAAGGTTGGCAATTCCAGTGAAAGTAGAATTAGAAATAGATGAAGGAATTATTGGAGAAGATCCTAGAATCTCAGAACAAATGATTCAAGCTGGGAAAGATGCAGGATCAGCATTGTCTGGTTCATTAGTATCAGCAGCACAAGAGGGTTTAGTAGGATTAGGAGAAGCATTAGGCACAGGTGATGTCTCTGCCTTTGGTGACGCACTACTAGGAGGGTTTAGCAATTTATTGAGGTCTTTCGGAGAGCAGATGATTCAATTAGGGTTAGGTATGATAGCATTACGGGCAGCGTTGGCATTAGGACCATTAGGTGCAGGTTTGGCGATAGCAGGAGGCATCGCATTAATAGCCATTGCTAGCGTTATCAAAGGTCAAATGGCTGAGGCTAGCTCGACTGGCTTCGCTTCAGGCGGATTGGTGACAGGCCCAGTGAATGCCTTAATAGGTGAAGGTGCAGGTACAACAAGAAGCAATCCAGAGGTGATAGCACCTTTAGATCAATTAAAGAAATTTATAGCTCCACAAGCAGCACAATTACCATCAGTTATAAAAATGGTAGCAGAAGGAAATCAATTAGTAGCCACGTTAAGGAGGCAAGGTAAAACAGCTAGATACACTCAGTAATGGCGTTTGGATTAAAATATACCCATTCATTTAATCAGATAAAAAACTACACTGTAGATCAATATAAAATAGAAATTTATTTAGAGGGATATGTTGGTGGCGAAATGGAATTAACCTTAGCTAAAGATTCTATAAAGGTTAGTAGAGAAGGTGATTTGTTGCAAAATGTACAGCCTACGACAATGTCCTTTTCTATAAAAAATACTACTGAAGCACAGTTTAAAGAGTTTAGGACAGCAGCTTGGGGAGATTATAAAGTGATATTAATTCAAGACCCAAATGGGACGCCTATGAATAAATTTGTAGGATATAATCAAAGCGAAATTTATTCCGAGCCCTATGACCAACCTCCTTATGATTCTGCCTTAGAATTTACAGATGGGCTGAGTCATTTAGACCACGTTAGATGGGATGCTTCAGGAGTATTACACACTGGTCAAAAAACAATAATTGAAGTCCTTAGATTAGCTTTAAATTTATTGCCTAGTCCTCTGAAGATTCGAGAATTTGTTAATATATATGAAGATAGCATACTTTCAGCTACAACAGATTCAATGTTAAATCAAATTACGGTGGCTTCTGAAGTATATAAAGAGCAAAAACAGGAAGGTGGAGACACTATTGAGGCTGCTTTTTTTGCAAATCAAGTGATCAAAGAGATTTTAAAGCCATTCAATGCGCACATATATCAATGGGATGGCATTTGGTATATAATCAGACCACAAGAGTATTTAGACACAACGATGTTATTTAGAGAGTTTAACGCGAATGTTGGGACGGAAAGTACAGTTACAGTAGATGCAACAGGTAGCTTTACAAGCAATAAAAGGACAGTGACGGGAGTAAATGGGTTGTCAAATGAATTGGTGTTACAGGCTCAGTCTAGTAATATGGAAATGGAAGTACCTCTCAATAGGGTGAAAGTGACATATAATCAAGATAATCTCGAAATTGTAAATAGCAATTTAATAAAAAATGGATGTTGGGATATATTGAGCATTCCAAATGCCTCCTTACCTTCTCAATCATTCCCTGAATTTTGGACGATAAATGGATCTGATTTCACTACTTATCAGGCGATGAACTCTCATTTAGGTATGATATGGTATACTTTCGAGCCTACCTCACAAGAGACAGCGACTACTTTCAATAGTGGTATTAATATGACTTACAGCAAGACAGGAATAATTATCTCGACTACTGACAGCCTGCAATTTTCTTTTAAATTCAATATGAAGTGGTTAATAAATTTAAAATCTAGCGGCACTTCTTCAACCAGTGTAGCTGCATTTTTGAATAATAATTTATTTGTCAGATATGAAGTACAGGTCAAATTGGGGGCGTATTATTTAAAGGGAGATCCAGTAGCTGGTTATTCCTGGACAACTGCTGTTTCAAGAGCAACATTTGAAAAAATAGGTTTTTTTGTTACTGGATCATACACAATCAATCACGATGGGGTGCACGAAATTGTAACAACATTACCTAATGCCCCTGTCTCTGCAATCGTAGATATGGATGTAATAATTTATCGCCCTTACTCGAATTTCAACACTTACGTTCAAACGATAACTACAGATTATAATGTAAATTTTGTGCATCTATATCAAAGATGCTTTAAATTACTTTATCTACCTTCCGAGGTTGCTCCTGTTGACGAATTAATATTATATTCCGAAATAGATGAGGATGAAAATTTGGAAGAAATAGAAGTTCTACACGGGGATGGGACTAATTCTGTTACTGTAAACTCATTTAGATTAACTAGTGGATTAATAACTGACACATGGAATAGAAGGGGTGTCGCTGAGACTGAAGGAATACTTCAATTGTTACTTCTTCAGCTAAGAGATTTAAGAGGAGATTTTAAGAGGAAATTAAGTGCTTCAGTAATAGGGGAATTTAACGCCTTTAATACAATAGAAGACACAACAGACGTTACTACGCAATATTATATAAATGATTATGAATGGAGTGTGGAGAATAATGAATGGACATTAGGTTTACTGGAATTAAAAACATTTTTAAATTTAATAGCTACAAATGTTAGCATTGTAGGAGGTGTTTTGCAAGAAGAATCAGGAGATTTGACTACAAATGTCATCCCACCTCCTTCTCCTCCTCAAAATTTAATGATTGCACCTTCACCAACACTATTAGTAGATCAAACCAACTTAAATGGATATATTTAATGGCAATTTTACCTAAAATAGCATATAATTTTAATGAGGGTAGTGCAACTACTATAAGAGATTATGCGGATGGTGGAGGGAATGACGGCGTAGGATCAGGATTAACAAATTCTTCATCTAGTAGGGTGGGTAATGAAGTTATTTTTAATTTAGGCACAGATCAGATTAATTCAGGTAACATAACAATCCTGAGCAGTCAGCCATCTATGGCTTGCCATATAGGATTGCAATTAGACTCAGCTGGATTATTGACGAATATCTGCTCTAAGTCAGGGCAGTTAGAAATAACTACTGTATCAGGAAATATCACTGTTAATTTATTCGTTGCGACAGGAACAGCAACAGTATCAA
Source organism: Saprospiraceae bacterium (assembly GCA_029262975.1). GTDB lineage: Bacteria > Bacteroidota > Bacteroidia > Chitinophagales > Saprospiraceae > JAJRXG01. The sequence goes on along the minus strand of JAJCYJ010000801.1, from coordinate 2,941 downwards.
ACACACTAAACACAGGAACCTATGAAGACATAGATATTGTTTATTCCTCAAATATTCTAACATTATACATAGATGGGGTGAGTGTTGCTACAGATGACACGAAAAGTGGAAATATAGCTAGTGATGAAAGCGTATTATATTTTGGAAATAATCCAGAATCATTATCAAGTGCATCATTTAGGTTGAATGAATTTAAATTATATGACACCTCAATAACTACTACAATAATTGATTCGGTAATAGCAGAGCAAAATGGAATTAATTCTGATTCAAGAGAGATTAATGAATTTTCATTAGGCGATATTATAGGGTCTGATCTATTCGGATCACCAAAATACGGCATAGTTACGTTTGTTGGTACAGAAACTGACTTCAGGTTTCTGCCACTTTCTGATAATATATCTGGCGGAATGGGATTTGCTAGAGTAGGTCATTTGTGGGACACGGATAGGCAGTGGCAATTTAAAATAGACGACACTCCTGAATTATGTTTTTATGACGCAATTTCTCAATCAAGTGAGGTACTGACGGCTGCAAAAAAAATATATTGCTTATCAAAAAATGGAATTATAGATTCGGGACAGACCAAGACAACAGATTATACATTGATTGATACTGATAGTGTTATATTTGTTGACACATCATCTGGAGATATTACTATTACATTTCCTGTTTCACCTATCACGTCAAAGAGATATGAAATAATAAAAATAACAAACGATCAGAATAAGATAATTTTAGATGGTAATGGAAAAAATATAAATGGCAATACCACATTAAATGTGTTGAGTGGTTATGATGCAATTACGACAATATACACAGGAACTGAACATATAGTAGATTAATTATGAGTAACGTATTAGATAGAGATTTTTTAATAGATGTCGCAAGGGGAAATGTTTCAGGACATAAATTAATACAAAAATTCGGAAGAAACGAAGATGTAGACACGGTAATTGTTGACATAAATATGTTAGATGTCAATTACTCTTGGCTACAATCAGCATCTACATTGGAAGCTATCAGTACAGATGTAAACGATACAGCAGGAGGTAGTGGTGCTCAAACAATAATGATTGAGGGTTTAGACGCGTCTTTCAACGAAATAAGTGAATCGTTAACGATGCTTGGAACTTCAGCCACTTCAGCCACTTCAGCATCATTTATCAGAGTTCACAGAGCGTATGTTGTTACCAGCGGCACTTATTCTGGCACAGGATCGGGGTCTCATTTAGGGGACATAAAAATAAGATTGTCCTCTGCTGGCGCAGATCAGTTGTTAATATCAACAAGTCCTCTAGCAGTCGGCCAGACACAGGCAGCGAGATACACAATTCCTAATGGTAAGACTGGATATTTAATAGATTTTACAAGGAGTGTTGATACTTCTAAGGTCGCTGATGTATATTTTTTCAAAAGGGAAAATGCAGATGACGTAGCTACTCCATTTGATGCTATGAGAATTGTTTTTATGATGGACGGAGTAACAGATCAAATGAGTAGAAATAGAGATGGATTAATGCAGAAATTTTTACAAAAGACAGATTTATGGACAGCGGCTGTTTCAACATCAGTCAATGCAGAAGTAGAGGTTTCTTTTTCATTATTATTAATAGATAATTGATATGGCAAAAATAGTGATAACCAAAACAGCGGTCAAGATGATTATAACTTATAATACTCTTGCCTCTGATTTCAAAAGTGAAATTAGAAATATAAACAGGGCACATATTTTTTCTAGTGATTTCCCTTACCAAAATGATTGCGTACAGTTAGTATTAATTACTGGAGAAATAATAAGTTTAATACACACAGACGTTGATAAAGTTGACACCGTAGCACCAATTAGCAACGCTGATTTAGCTGATAAAATAAGTAATTTAATGCTTTGAAGATCCCTAAAAAAATATGCTCTATATGCAGAAAAATCAAAAAAGACGATTGCGATAGATGTAAAAAAAAGCCTTTTGAAGGAATTAATACAGCAAATCAGAGCTTTTACAATTCAACAAGATGGAGAAAGATAGCAAAAGGACATAAAACAAAGCACCCACTTTGCGAGGAGTGCTTAGATAAAGGAATAGTAACTGCGGTACAGATAACCGATCATATAATCCCAATAGACAAGGGAGGTAATAAATTTAGTTCTGATAATTTAAGAAGCCTATGCCATAAGTGCCATAATAAAAAAAGTGGTAGGAGTAAATAATCTTTACTATATTTGCTTTAAATACACTACTAATGATTTCAAATAAATGTATTAATAAAGACCTTTCTGATAGAGACGCCTCCTTAGTAGTGGGCTATTTATTAGGGAGGTTTATTATTAGAAATAAATGAAGAAGTATACAGAGAAGGACTACAAGGGACTATTTAACATTAAGGCTATGGAGAAGGTGTATATAAAGAAAGCGATGAGAGAGTCAGAGGGCGTGAGACACAAGGCGGCTAACCTGCTACATATAACAGAAAGGACATTATATAATAAGCTATACAGGCATAACCTATGAGTGAGCAGCACATAATAATACGAAAGTCATTCGATAAGATATACGAGACGTGTAACAAGGTATGTGTTGCTTATGGTAATGACTACATACCACTCCCTACACTCAGGCTCATACTGAATAAGTCTAAGCTAAAGACTAACAGGTTGGGGAAGTTCAAAGAGAAGTACAATAAGTGTCTTGATGCTTTATATGAGGCATCGTCAGCAGTGGGAGAAAATAATAATGGAAGATTACCAATCAATATACTAGAAATGTACATAGACACACTCAAGACCAACCTGTAGCATGATGTTTATACGTAAGTGGCTGTCATTGCCTGATATGTATACCCACCACCCATCCATACCACCTATACCATTGAGAAAAAAATAATTAAATAAACACTTTAGGTAGGGCTATGTAAATCGCTACAGTACATTGAGTTATAACAT
>JAJCYJ010000800.1 GCA_029262975.1 Saprospiraceae bacterium | reverse complement strand
AGGATATTAATGCTGCAGTTCAAAGTAAAATGGGAGGGATTGCCTACCAGAGGCAGGTAAAACCTTCGGCGATCCCTTGAACTCCCGAGGTCAAAATGAACTATCGATCGCTGCGCTTTTATTTCCATTTGCTCCTGATCTATTCTGAGCAAGCTCAATAGATCAGCCACAAATAAAAATACCCGCCGGGGCGGGTATCGATAATTCGTTCTCTAGTGGAGCCGGAGGGATTCGAACCCTCGTCCAGACAAAGTGATCATAAGCCTTCTACATGTTTATCTTCTACTTGAATTTTCGACTTCGGATTGGTGTAAAAGCAACCACCCTCCGCTTATCTTCTGAAGTTTTAACAAGATAGCCGAAGCATTCTATCTTGCCTATCCTACATTTTTTGAAAGCTGTCATCTATTTGTAGTAGGAGTCAATAGGACAGCTTACAAGCATTCTAATCCTTGATTAGGCTGCAAGTGCGAATTGTCTTTCGCCAATTAATGTTTGATTACCATTTATTACACAGTGAGCAATCTTTCTGCGACATGCTTACTTACCAACAATCTTTCCTGTCAATTCCAGTCGGCCCCATATTGTCAAATAACTATTATGACTACTTTTTGTCATACAAGCCCGCAAAGCTACGGAAGTATTCTATTAATGAATATTATTTGTGGATAGTTCCCGTGAATAAAATATTTGCGTAAGCTTAAATCAGATATTAGTAAACAAGAGCCAAAATGATTAGGGTAAGATAAATGGAGCCCAATAACTTCGAGCCTTAGATCACACCGCACCCATCATGACAACCACAACGCCACAGCTGATGCCCCGGTCACCAGGCCTACAAAGACTACCACACCGATCACGCCTATCAAAAATGCCTTTCCGAAAGTGATCCAGAATGACTCTTTGAATACTTTTTTGAATACATACGTATTATAAATTAATCCCACCAGGAAATTAAATACAATGTAGATAGAGAAAAGAGATGGGATAAAATAAAAAATGAAATGAGTGAAACTTGTGATCAATGACTGATGGCCCACGATAAAAGAATTAAGAATCAAGTGTTCCGCATAGTTCTTTTGGCCCTTCGGAAAAAACCACTTTGTCAATAGGCTTATAAATGGGATCAACAATAAAACCAGTGCATTTAACCAGGTATCAAACATCTGATCAGCAGAAGCAACTGCCTCCTGTCCGAATTGCTCTTCTACAAAATCTGGTTCCAGATACTCCTGTAGCAAGTCGTCGATACCTAACCAGAAATTGATGAGAATATTAATCGCTACCCAAATCAATAAATATCTAAATGGACTATAAATAGCAATGGTCTTCCGTTGCCAATAATCTTGGATTAACTTTCCCGGAGCTTTGAAAAGCATCCTTGCGGTATACAGAAATCCTTTTTCGATATTGGTGAGCTGTGCAAGAAATTGGGTAATTAAAATCTGTGTATTCCATCTGCTACCTTCGTAATGCTGGCCACATTGGTGGCATACCGGACCTTGAAGTAAGGTCAGACAGTTGATACAAGCTTTGTTTTTAAAATTATCCAGATCTTAATGTTATGCGCAGTGAGGGGCGATTAAGTAATTTACCTGTTTCATGGTAAGATAAGCAAAATGGTAATAGTAAGGATCTTTCACAGAATGCGGCTTAGGCAATTAAGAGGGAAGACCTTGATTGCCGCAATACATCATACTATTGCTTGATTTGTACACTTAGAATATTCACCTTTGCCATCTTTTGGAATTAAGGAGTGATATGAATATGAAAGCCATGTGGCAATATAAATGCCCCCGTTGCAGACAATCAAGTATATTTTCGGAGCCATTCGAAATTTCCAAACCCTTGGAGATGCCTGAACGATGTGCTCACTGCAACCAAAAATTAGAGCCAGAACCTGGGTTTTATTACGGTGCCATGTTCGTTTCCTATATCCTTTCTGCCTGGATGTTGTTATTGCCTACCTTATTGTTAGTCTTCTATTTTAAATGGTCTGTAGTCGGCGCGATTTCATTTACAATTTTTCTCGCCGCACTAGTATACATAAGACTACTTCGGGGATCACGATCCCTTTGGCTTCATTTGAATGTAAAATATGATCCGCCGGCTGCGAAATAATTGATTTATCCATGCATATGATTTCAACTCCGTGTTCAGTTGGTTTCACTGTCGGCACAATGGGTTAAACCTGTCCGCCGTAGGAGGAACCCATTGGATGAGATAACTGATTAATTATATTCTGAATAAAAGTTCCTTTTTACATGAAAAGTTATAAGGGTTTGCATCATATGGGAGAAGCGTGGCAGGCGAATTTGGTGGGTCGAGGGATGCATGGCTTGGCGGGTGTTGGCTTAAATTCGCGAGTTTTTTGGTTACTTTTCAACGATAGGAAAAGTAACATGTATTGCAGGGTAATTATAATTAATCTCCGGTTTTCTCTCTACAGAGTGGAAAATCATGTACGATCTAGACTGGTTGATAGATTATATAAATTATTCGAAAATGATGATATCAATTACGTTTAAGATGAATCGAGAAGTTAGGTGTATGGCACTTACATTGGCGCCATTAGCCAATACATTTGCACTAATTCTATTACATTAGACGCTTCATAATAAAGAACAAATCTCATGTCCAATTATAAAGCAATTACCGTCCAGGAAAATAATAAAATAGTTCTCGTGACGATCAACAGACCTCATGCGTTGAATGCACTGAATAATGATGTATTCGAGGATTTGATTCGATTATTTAATGACGATCTCGATCCACGAAAGATAAATGGTGTAATCATCACAGGTGCTGGAGAAAAAGCGTTTGTTGCCGGTGCAGATATAAAGGAGTTTTTATCACTTGATGCACAAAAGGCCAGGGAATTATCAAAACGAGGTCATGATATATTTGCAGTTATTGAGAACTTCCCGGTTGTAGTCGTAGCCGCCGTAAATGGTTTTGCCCTGGGTGGTGGATGCGAATTAGCGATGGCTTGCCATCTCAGGGTGGCTCATGCCAATGCGCGATTTGGACAACCTGAAGTAAACCTGGGCATCCTTCCCGGTTATGGAGGCACCCAGAGATTAGTACATCTTATCGGGAAAGGCAGAGCAATGGAAATGATCATGACAGGAGACATGATTGATGGCACAACAGCCCACACTTTTGGACTTGTCAATATTTTATGTGAAGCAGGGGCTGAAGTAGCTACTGCGACTAAACTAATTGAGAAAATCGCTAAAAAAGCACCGTTGGCAATAGCTGAAACAATCAAAGCAGTAAACGCCCATTTTCGGCATGGAAAAGATGGATATCAGACTGAAATTGATTCTTTTGGAAAGCTTGCCGCTACCGAAGATTTTCGTGAAGGTGCTACCGCCTTTATAGAAAAAAGAAAACCCGGTTGGAAAGGCCTCTGATGATAATATTAACTTAAGTATTTACTAATTTTTAGACTCATTGTGTCCGCGCAATAACGGTGGTCGAATCCTTATAGCTGTTCGTCGAAATGGGTAGTTAAACTTTTGTCAAATATTTTCGCAACAAGAAAAAGTAGAAAGTCTGTTGTAATTTATAGGAATAAACACGGATGATGTTTTAAGGATCTCCTGTTGTATTATCCGGGTTAATAAAACTTGCGCAGTATGAACGCAAACCATTCTAATCATTAAACTTTATGTTATGAAAAAACTATCTCTATCAATTCTTGTATGCCTGCTGACCTTTAGCCTTCAGGCACAACTTAAATTAGCTCCAGGCGGCGGTAATCAAAAATCTGTTGTCACCCAATATATCGGAGGACACGCTCATGTGACAATCGTCTATAACAGTCCTGATGTTACCTCACCACAAGGCCAGTCCCGTAAAGGTCAAATATGGGGACAATTAGTACCTTATGGATTAAGCAACCTGGCATTTGGAATTAGTACTGCCGAGAACCCATCACCATGGAGAGCAGGTGCCAATGAAAATACAGTAATTAAATTTTCTCACGACATGGAAGTGCAAGGTCAGTCAATCAGCGCTGGCAAATATGGCCTTCACTTAATTCCTGCGGAAACCGGTCCATGGACACTAATCTTATCGAACAACGCTACTTCCTGGGGAAGTTACTTTTATAAGCCTTCTGAGGATGCACTTAGAGTAGAAGTCACACCCGTGCCTTCCGAATATAATGAGTGGCTCACTTATGAATTTATCGATAGACAACCAGAAGAATGTACCGTAGCATTGAAATGGGAAGATTTGAGCATTCCATGGAC
>JAJCYJ010000799.1 GCA_029262975.1 Saprospiraceae bacterium | reverse complement strand
GCGATTGGACACAACTGAGTTATTTCCTAATGCGATAAACTCTTTCACCTGGCAGAATGGATTGCTGGAATGCATCGGTGCCAATGGTGCAACACTGTTTATAGAACCATATACTCCTGAAATTATAAGGGTACGATATGGGATTGAACACAGATTCCACCCCGACTTTTCATATGCTATCGACCCCAGTTTTGAAAAAGAGCAAGTTTTAATCAGCATTCATGATCATACAGATGTAATTGAATTAGTCACGAGTTCGCTGAAATGCCTGGTTCATAAAGCGGATCAAAGCGTCTCCTTTACGAATCTGGAGGATGAAGTAATAAATAAAGATGAAAGAGGATTTCATTGGGATCGTGACATCAGGACCGGTAATGATATCGTCCATATGACAAAGGAAGTTCGGTCTTCGGAAGTGTTTTTTGGACTGGGCGATAAGCCTTGTGAGTTAAACCTGAAAGGGAAAAAATTTCAGAATTGGGGTACGGACTGTTATGGATATGATTACGGCTGGGATCCTCTCTACAAGAATATTCCTTTCTATTATGGTCTGCACGATAATATAGGATACGGAATTTTCTTTGATAATTCCTTTCGAACTTTTTTTGATTTTGGTCATGAGCGAAAAGATGTGAGTAGGTTTTGGGCGCATGGTGGGGAGATGAATTACTACTTTATTGCCGGTCCCCAGTTGCTTGATGTTACTTCCCGATACGCTCTGTTGACCGGACGACCGGATATGCCCGCATTATGGTCTCTAGGTTACCAGCAATGTAAATGGAGTTATTATCCGGAATCTGAAGTCAGAGAGGTGACTTCGCTGATGCGCGAACATCAGATACCCTGTGATGCAATCTATCTTGACATCGACTATATGGATGGCTTCAGATGCTTTACATGGGATAAGGAAAAATTTCCGGATCCTGCTAAAATGGTGCGCGAATTAAAGGAAGAGGGTTTTAAAACAGTTGTAATCATTGATCCGGGTATTAAAATTGATAATAATTATAAAGTCTTTAAGGAAGGATTAGAAAACAATTATTTTTGTAAGCGACTGGATGGACCGTATGTAGAAGGCAAGGTATGGCCCGGAGATTGTTATTTTCCTGATTTCACTAAACCTGAGGTACGTCTTTGGTGGGGAAACCTTTATGAAGAACTAATAGGAGAGATTGGTGTCGCAGGCGTGTGGAATGATATGAATGAACCAGCACTCTTTGAAGTTGAGTCAAAGACAATGCCTGAAGACGTCCTCTTTAATTATGACGGCCATCCAGGGAGTCATCGCAAAGCCCACAATGTCTATGGTATGCAAATGGCCAGAGCCACATATGAGGGGGTAAAAAAGCACGCTGATAACCGAAGAAGTTTAATCATTACGAGATCTGGTTATTCGGGCTTACAAAGATATTCCAGTGTTTGGACGGGAGACAATATAGCGTCATGGAGGCATGTCTGGCTTGCCAATGTGCAATGTCAGAGACTTTCAATAAGTGGGGTTTCTTTTGTCGGATCAGACATTGGTGGGTTTATTGGTAAACCTACTCCAGAAATGTTTGTGCGTTGGATCCAATTAGCAATATTTCATCCTTTTTGCAGGGTACATAGTTCACAAGATGATGGAGATCAGGAACCGTGGTCTTTTGGTGAAGAAGCTCTTGATTTGGTAAGAGAGGCGATCGAACTTCGCTACAAAATGCTTCCTTACCATTATTCAGCCTTTTATGATCACCATAATACTGGCAAGCCCATCTTGAAGCCTCTTTCTTTTTACGACCAAAAGGATTCAAAGACCTATTATCGGGATCATGAATTTATATGTGGTGATCATATTCTTTCAGCATCAATTATCCGGGAGTCCGTAAATAGTAAAGAAATTTATCTGCCTTTTGGTAAATGGTATAACTACTGGACAGATGCACTAAGGGAAGGAGGGAAAATAGTAAGCGTAAAACTATCGCCATCAACATATCCTTTCTTCATTAAAGAAGGAGCTATTATACCTCAATATCCGATACAACAATATGTGGGAGAAAAAGAGATCAAGGAAGTAGAGTTGCATGTTTATTATAAGGAAGGTGATGAAGTGAGCCAATTTTACGAAGATGCACATGATGGATATGAGTATGAACAAGGCGTCTTTAGACTTGCATTATTTCACTTAAAAGGAGAGAAAAGATATTTGAAAATAAGCCAGTCAATAGAGGGGTCCTACAATGCTCCTTATGATCGCTATCGGTTGGAATTGCATGGATTTTCAAAACAAAATATTGAACTGAGGATAGATGGTACCATCGGTCAGTTGCATTCCATTCCGCTAAATTTTGAAAAAGTTGAACTGACCTGGTAGGATACCAATCAAATTATTTTCTTTAAACTGTATCTATTCTAATTTTCCAGGATACAATGCGGTACATCATGGTTGATAAAGATTATAAGTACCCATGTGAAAAATATGTTGGACTATTCTTCATGAATAGTAGGCGACCACCATAAAAGCAAGATATGTTCCTACGGCATTACCTAGTGTGCCGATTAGTATTGCCGGAAGAAGCAGATCATGTCTATTTAAGCTACGAGCCAATGCGAGAGCAGAACCAGATCCTCCTACATTTGCCTGTGAAGCAAGGGCAATTATGTCCCAGTCTTGCTTGAGCAAAGCACCCAAACCAAATGTTATCAGACCATGGACAAAAACAACAATTCCAACGAAGAAAAGCAGGTGATAGGCAAGGTCTCCCATTTTGGGCAAGGTAGCAAAGTCACAATAAGCTCCTATGACCGCGAGGAAAAGATAAATACCAATGATACCAAGTAACCTGGAACCATGTATTTTTTGGATCCTTTTCAACTGTGCCAACAATAAGCTAATGGTCGTAAGAATCAGAATAGACGGAATTGGAATACCTGCACTTTTTAACTGGTCTGACACAAATTCAGAAAATAAAAGAGCTCCAATTCCCAAAACAGCCAGGATGCTCAAACCATATGGATTGACTTTTTCGGTATCATTTAGATCTTTTTCAGATGGTGCCTGAATGCTATCACTTTGTTTGTTCAGACGACGTGGCCATAGCTTTGAAAGTGCTTGTGGCAAAGCTATAGTAATAATCATCCAAATGGCCGTCCAAATGTTATCAATTGCTACAGCTCCGGCATATAAATTACCTTCCTTATTAAGATCATATTCGAGTGCAACAGCATTAAAATTTATGCTGCCTCCTGTATAGGTTCCTGTAAACATACCGGCTATTTGTGGAAAAAATTCTCCTATATTTTCTGGTCCTGCAGCAATCAAACCACCGATTATAGCACCGGCCATTGTCCCGAACGAACCAATCGCGAACATAATAAGTAAAGGCATGCCAGCTGCCCTGATGGCACTTATCTGACATTCTAATATCAACATAAAAATGGCTAACGGAGCAATGAATTGAAAAATGAGATCATACAATATTGGAGCATCGGTGGAAGAGGGTATGACGCCTATATTTGCTTCGACTGCTGTAATTAGAATGACAAGCATTGCAGTTCCAAAATGTTTTAGAAACGTTCTGGAAACTAACCATTCACATATTGCAATATTTAAGAATAAGATGCCAAGAATGAAAAGTTGGTTGTCTATCATCTAAATTCTGAACCGATGCGAAGAATTATTAATTCAGAGCAAAATAAGGAATTAGTTGTGAAATGAAATTTCAACTAAGAGATTACAGCAAATAGGTAAGAACGTTATTTATTTTAATTCATGTTTATTCCTGAATAATATCACTTATCTAATTGGATCATTTTATCCAGATATAAGGTTAAAATATGTGAATTTGTAGAACACTTCTAGTGAAAATGTTCCTCAATCTGCTCTATATTTAAGTAAAAGGATGGAAGTTTGAAAAAACAAGAATGTATTGAATGTGGTGATCGATTAGTCGGGAGGCAGGATAAAAAATTTTGTAGCGATAATTGTCGGTCCCAATATAATAACCGCTTGAATAGTGATCAAAGTAAATTCGTCCGCAATATCAACAATGTGTTACGTCGGAATTATAGGATTTTACAAAGACTAAACCCTCAAGGGAAATCAAAAGTAAGCAGGGACGATCTTGTAGCGTTAGGCTTTAATTTCAGGTATTTTACTAACGAATATGTAACCAAAGCCGGTAAAGTATATCGATTTTGTTATAATCAGGGTTACCTGTCCCTGGAAGAAAACTATTTTGCGATTGTAGAACGCAAGGATTACGTTTTATAACCAAGACAAGGCCTGGTATGAGCATAAGTACCTTGTATTCCATTTGAGTATGAACATCACAATTCCAAAAGAAGTCTTGCTTCTATTCCTAGAACTTTGGAGATTTTAGAGTGCGGAAAGTAAATATTTAATCTATAGGCAAATATTTACTTAACAGTATTAGTTTTAGAATCCTCCATATATTGACGGAAGAAAAATAATACAGTCACTGCTCCAAAGATTGCGACGATCGTCTCAATCGCATAATTCTGGCCAGCACCACTGATTTCGCCAGCGAAACCACCGGTAAAAGCTCCAACAGTCGCAATAAGAGCTGCAAAGATCCAGTTACGCCTGTCTAATGTTGGTATTACTCTCTTGGCGAGAATACCCGTAATAATACCTACGGAAAGCCATAATAAAAGAGTCATGATTTAAGTATTTTCCTGAAATTACTCCAAAAATCGAGAAGTTCCAAGTTTTGGTGAAGTTAAGGTTCGTCCTGTTTTGTCCGTCATCAGTCTAAACCTTCTTAATGTCCCCTGGTCCCAAAATTCTTTCGAAATACATCTAACAATGTACTATATATAATTTTATACATGCAATTAATATATAATGTGTTCTGTTATACATATCCTCGATAAACATATTATAGGATTTTCAATAGATAAATCTTTTGGAATCTAACTCTCTACATAAATATGATGATTTCTACAGGCACCATGAATCCTGAAATAATGCGAAACCTATTGAGTGATAGTATCAGGAAAAACCATATGTATGACATCAGTTTTTAATCATTATGATGACCACAATCTTAAAGATTGTAATTGAATAAGCACTCAATATAAAGATTACCCTTTGTGCTAACACAGTACTTGAGACCAAGCTATTCTGTTATCTTCTCAAATACCTTATCATATATGCTAAAAAAAATATGTCAATTAGATTTAATATGTAGTAGGGG
>JAJCYJ010000798.1 GCA_029262975.1 Saprospiraceae bacterium | reverse complement strand
TGGCCCGGTTCCCCATCGTCATTGGCACGGACTACCTGTTGGTTGTTTTCTTGTAGGATAAAAGCAAAACAATGATGACGGGCATCATGGTGTTTTTTTTTAAGGTTAGTGACTTTTGTTTTTACTTCAGATGTGTTTTCAACAGGATAGGGCACAGGGATAGATGTCATTTTTATGCTCATCACTGTCGTTTTTTGGTTTAAAAATTATAGAAACAAATTTTTTTGACAAATCTCTATAATTTTTTGATGATTGGGTTAAACGCCTTAGATGCCACCATCACCTTATCTCCAATCACAAGATTTTTCACCTCGTCCTCGTCAGCAATGACCTTAACTAAATCATTTGCGATTAAAATAGAAATTATATATAGAAAGCCCTCGCGTTCCATGGATATAACCTCTCCTGTAAATTGAAATTTACCACTAACTTTTCTATTTGTAAATATGTCTGCGGGCCTTCCTTTATCTGTCACATTCCCTTCCTTTAAAACAATCATTTCATCAGCCATCTTTAAGATTTCAGACACATCGTGGCTGACTAAGATGATGGATAAGCCATACCTTCGGTGCATATTCATAATATGACTTTGTAGCTCAGTGCGCATTTTTTGGTCGAGTGCTGATAGTGGTTCATCCAACAAGAGTATGTCCGGTTGTTGCACGAGGGCTCGTGCCAAAGCTACTCGCTGTCTTTGTCCTCCAGACAGCGTATCTGGCTTGCGATTTTGCAAATCACCTAAGGCAATAATTTCTATTAATTCATCAATCACTTTTATGGTTTGATTGCGCACCAGAGCATAATCCAGGTTTTGCCGCACGGTCATATTTGGAAATAATGCGAAGTCTTGAAATACCAAGCCCACTCTTCTCTCTTGTGGTGGAAGATTTATATGTTTCTCAGCATCAAACCACGTCTTCCCCTTTACAATTATCCGCCCTGTATCTGGCATCATAAGTCCGGCAATCATCCGCAAAATAGAAGTCTTACCTGCACCGGATGATCCAAATAAATTGGTCACACTACCCTCTTTTATAACTATGTCGAGGTCGAGATTCATCTCTCCTTTCGGTGCACTTAATAGTTTTTGAAATTTCAGTTTTATCATTGCCAAAATTTCTTTAGATATCCTCCATTAATGACATATACTAAAAGTAGAATTATAAAACAAAAGAAAATAAGGATCAATGAATAGGTATTAGCCGCCGAATAATTGAGGGATTCAACCTCATCATATATCGCGATTGAAGCTACCTTAGTTTTACCTGGCATATTTCCTCCTATCATCAATACGACTCCAAATTCACCAATTGTATGAGCAAATGAAAGTATAATTCCGGTGAGAATTGACGGTTTAATATTTGGGAGAAGGACCTTCATCAGTGTATGGAATTTAGACTTACCCAGGACATACGAGGCCTCTTTCAATGTTCCGGACAGACTGGATAAACCGGATTGAATCGGATGCACCATAAATGGAAGACTATATAGAATGGAAGCAAAGACCAGGCCCTCAAATGAGAATACAAGACGAAGTCCCAAATACTCGTCTAACCACTGTCCAAGTCCATCACCCGGGCTAAAGGCCAGCAACAAATAAAAACCAAGTACAGTAGGTGGGAGGACAAGCGGCATTGACACAATTGTCTCTATGACCGGTTTTATTCGTGATTTTGACTCCGATAACCAATAGGCTAATGGAACCGATATGAATAACAGAATGAATGTCGTCACAGAAGCAAGCTCAAAGGTCAATATCAGCGGATCCCAATCTATCATTGCGACAACATAATTTCATTCGTTTTTATCATAGCTGTCACCTTAGATCCCACATCAAGTGCAAGTTGTCCAACTGCATTAGAGGTTATAATGGAAGTAACTAGGCCTGCGGAAGTATCTATGACAACTTTGCTCAATAATACCCCTTTTTGAATTTTATTGATAACACCGGGTAATTTGTTTCTCAGACTAATGCCTTCTTGATTACCTATTCCCAGGATTACTTCAGTTTCTTTAAATATAACTTGTACTTCTTGTCCTAGTTTCAGATAATCTAAAGTTTCAGGCGTATCGATAATAATGGCAGACATGACCACATCATTAACCAACACATGAGCGATGGATAACTTACCATCCGTTGATATTTGTGTGATTTTACCGGTTAGCGCATTCATTGAAGTAAAAATAGATTTTTTGTTTTGGCTGATATCAAACCCAGTTAATCATGAATATTACATATTCGGTAATATCCGTGTCCAACGCTAATTAATGTATTATTTTTGAAAAGATGGATGAAATCATTTTAAACCTATGGAAATATCAATTACAAGAAATATCCCCACAACTCCGGAAAAAATTTATACCCACTGGCTAAGTAGCGATGGTCACACAAATATGACAGGCGGTGTTGCCACTGGTTCAGCGAAAGTGGGAGATAATTTTACAGCTTGGGATGGATATATAACAGGTAAAAATCTTATCCTGGAACCCTTTGAACGAATTGTACAATCCTGGAGAACGAGTCAATTTAAGGAAGGAGAGGTAGATTCGCAAATTGAAGTCTTGCTTGAAAAAGTCAAAGGAGGTACTTCTTTAACACTACATCATACAAAGGTCCCAGAAAGCGGAGAACATTATCGCAAGGGCTGGGACGAGCACTATTTTGAACCAATGATTTCCTATTTTTCAAGTTTAAAATAAGGTCTGTTGCTATCTTTCAAAGGCGGGGCCTCTTAGAATGATTCCATACCTCTCAGCACTAAGCTGACCATTCTGCAAAGCAATTTGCCCATTTACCATTACCACTTCTATACCCTCAGGATATTGGTGAGGCTGCTCAAAAGTAGCTTTGTCAATTATCTTGTCTTCACTGAAAAGCACCAGGTCCGCTTTTTGACCCACTTTTATAACACCACGATCCCTTAGACCCAGTCTGGACGCGGGAAGTGAAGTCATTTTTCTAATTGCTTCCGCAATCGATATGACTCCTTTATCCCTGGCATAGTGTCCTATCACTCTTGGAAATGTGCCATGAACACGGGGGTGTGGAAAACCCTTTTCAAATGCTGTTATTCTTCCGTCTGAAGCAACCATGGCAAATGGATGAGCCATTATTCTCATGACATCTTCTTCTGAGATCGCATGATAAATAGCACTTGCCCCTCGATGGAGTTGTGCCTGAATGACAAGTTCTGCTCCATTCTCGGCAGTAGGTTCCATGCCTTCTTCTAAAGCCCAATCATACAAATATTTACCTTCGAGGTGTGGTTTCCAGTTAAACTTTGCGAGTTGAATCCGCTTAAGATCTCCTCCTCCTCGATCATTCAATATATTGTAAACGATGCCTGCCTTAATACTATCTCGCAACTTCGGGTCCTCACATCTTTTGGCAAATGCCTCATAGCGTCCTCCCTCAAGAGCCCAAGCCGGGATGAGGACAGATATACCGGTAAAACTGGCTGTATACGGATATTGATCCACCATGACATCCAATCCGGCATTTCTCGCAGAATCGACAAGTGCTAAAGTCTGAACACTCCTTCCCCACATGGGAAGCCCAATTGCTTTATGGTGGGTCAGAACTACGGGAATGTCAGCATCTCGGGCTATGGTTATTGCTTCTTCTACTCCTTCTATAAGGCCAAGTCCTTCTTCTCTTAAATGTGATGTGTAAATACCGCCCATTAAACTGGCTTCCTTCGATAAGGCAATTATTTCGTCTGTTTTAGCAAATGTCCCAGGCAGATATTTTAATCCTGTCGAAATGCCAAATGCACCATCCTTCATACCTTGTCGTACAAGCTCTTTCATTGATTCTAATTCTTCAGGAGTAGGTGCTCTACCATCGAGATGCATCACTTCGGTCCGAATACTATTGTGACCTATAAGATATGCCACATTTATCCCCATACCTATTTGGTTAAGTGTATCGAGGTAGTTGCGCAAATTTATGGGTGAGCCTCCATCCGGGCCACCCAGCGCCGTTGTACACCCCATGAATAAAGCACTTTCCGCAGAAGGAATGAGTGGTAATGGTTCTAAATGAGCGTGAAGATCTATAAACCCTGGAGCCAGAGACAGGTCCTTCCCGTCTATCGTCTCACAAACCATACATGATAAATCATCCCCAATTTTCTTAATGCGGTCTCCTTCAATAATTACATCACCGTGGGTAGCAGAAGATCCGGTTCCATCATAGATTTTTACATCCTTGAAGAGGTAATCTCCAGTATCCTCCCGACAACTATAGACATAAGTTATGCTGAATAGTAAAATAATAAATGCCAGCTTGGTCTTCATAAGTTTGTATTCAAGTGGAAAAGATAAGGAATATGTTTTTCATTTCGATTCATCTCACAATAAGCACCATTTAATAGCCAAAGCTCTTTTGGTTCTTTCTCACAAAACCGACAACGCAATTTCCAAAAACTATATCAATTGGATGGCATCAAAAATGGATAGTCACTTTTAGGTCAAAAAAATAGAAAAAAGTCCTTATCATGTATCCTATGCCCTTATCTTGTAACATACGTAAAGAAACACCGAGCGATTATAATACCGTATTCAAGCTCATAAAAGAAGCCTTTCAGGCTGTTCCATTTAGCGATCTGTCAGAGCCATATCTGGTAAGAAGATTGCGAAATTCTGATGCTTTTATTCCCGAATTGTCTTTAGTGGCTGATTTAAATGGGCAAATAGTAGGGCATATTTTATTGACAAAAATTACGATTCAAAACGAGTATAAAACTTTTGAGTCTCTTGCATTGGCTCCAGTCTCAGTTCTTCCAGGTTTTCAAAACAAGGGAATCGGTCATCAATTAATTAAGAAAGCGCATCAGATCGCAAAAGCGATGGGGTATAAATCCATAGTCTTAATCGGACACGAAAAGTATTATCCCAGATTTGGATATAAGAAAACCAGCAAGTACAATATCAAGCTGCCGTTTGCAGCACCGGAAAAGAACTGCATGGTGGTCGAATTAATAGATGATTATTTGAACGAAGTGTCGGGCACTGTCATTTATCCCAAAGAATTTTATGGTTAAGTCAAAATTGTGATCATTTCTCCGGGTTCCGACTGGCAACATTTAGATAAGACATTTCATTCTCTTATATTGAGGTGCATCCTGGTGACAGCAGGATAAGTATTGCATCTGATCAATCATTAATTTATGTTTCAAACCTTTATAGCCCTGACAGCACTTGCGGCTATCCTTAGTTGGCTAAATAAAAAGATACTCAAATTACCAGAAACTATAGGTGTCATGATCTTGGCTATTGGTGTCTCTCTCATCGTAGCGATATTGTCCTTATTCATGACAGACACGTTCGCGTCAATT
Source organism: Saprospiraceae bacterium (assembly GCA_029262975.1). Taxonomy (GTDB): domain Bacteria; phylum Bacteroidota; class Bacteroidia; order Chitinophagales; family Saprospiraceae; genus JAJRXG01. Next base: position 366 of record JAJCYJ010000798.1, on the reverse strand, counting down.
TGCGATCTAATTGAAGGATTAGATTTCCGAACATTTCTGTTTGATTTTTTCCTCGGCTTTTTGCTCTTTGCCGGATCTATACACGTAGATCTTCGTTCTCTGTCCAATGAAAAATGGCCAGTTCTATTATATGCTACATTAGGTGTGGTCATTTCTACATTTCTAGCAGGGACATTGTTTTATTACGCAACACAACTCCTCAGTCTAGATATCAGCTATCTATATTGTCTGGTCTTTGGTGCTCTTATATCTCCCACAGATCCGATAGCAGTCTTAGCATTGCTAAAGAAAGCCGGAGTTTCGCGAAAGGTGGAAATCAAAATTGTCGGCGAATCATTATTTAATGATGGCGTAGGAATCGTCATA
>JAJCYJ010000797.1 GCA_029262975.1 Saprospiraceae bacterium | reverse complement strand
AGCCCCGGAATTGGTAGGTTAAGCCATTATTTAAGGCATAAAAATAAAGTGGTTCAATTATTATTTTTTATTACTTCATTTATATTGCAATATTTGATGTCTAAATCATAGCATATAATGAAAGAAGCAGTAATTGTATCCACAGCAAGAACGGGAATAGGAAAAGCATACAGAGGCGCATTTAACAATACAAGTGCTCCAACTCTCGGAGGTTGGGCAATAGCAGAAGCAGTTAAAAAGTCCGGTATCGATCCAGCTGAAGTGGACGATGTAATAATGGGATGTGCTATGCAACAAGGTACACAGTCTCCTAATATCGGGAGGTTATGCTCTTTAGCGGGAGGACTACCTGTGACTGTAGCAGGTATGAGCATTGATCGCCAATGTTCATCAGGAATGATGGCTGTGGCAACTGCGGCGAAACAAATACTGAATGATGGTATGCAAGTGGTGATCGGGGGAGGAATTGAATCCATTAGCCTTGTTCAGAACGAGCACATGAACCGGTATCGATTCATTGACAAAAAGCTTGTAGGAAAGCACCCCAATATTTATATGCCCATGTTGCAAACTGCAGAAATCGTAGCACAACGATATGGTGTCAGTCGAGATGCTCAAGATGAATATGGCTTCAGAAGCCAGCAAAGAACCGCAGCGGCACAGGCTGCTGGCAAATACGAAAATGAAATATTCAGTGTCACTGCTAATAAGGGCATAATGAATAAGGAGACCAAAGAAATAAGCTTCGAAGATTTTACGCTTACTAAAGATGAAGGCAACCGACCTTCTACCACGCTTGAAGCACTACAGGGATTGAGACTGGTTAATGAAGGAGGCACAATAACTGCCGGTAATGCCAGCCAATTATCTGATGGAGCCTCAGCGAATGTATTGATGAGCCGTAAACTTGCTGAACAAAAAGGACTCGAACCATTGGGCGCATATCGAGGAATCGCTGTTGCCGGTTGCGAACCAGATGAGATGGGCATAGGGCCAGTTTTCGCCGTCCCAAAATTATTAAAAGCTAATGGGTTAAAAATGGACGACATTGGGTTGTGGGAACTCAATGAGGCATTTGCGGTACAAGTTTTATATTGCCGTGACCGTCTTGGTATACCGGACGAAATTCTCAATGTCAATGGAGGTGCTATCTCAATCGGTCACCCTTACGGAATGACCGGCTCTCGCATGGTAGGTCATGCTTTACTTGAAGGTAAAAGAAGGGGTGTCAAGTATGTTGTCTGCACAATGTGTGTTGGCGGAGGTATCGGAGCCGCAGGTTTATTTGAAGTGTATTAATCATAAAAGTTGTCGATAATAACCGAGGGATGAATTTGGATATTGTCCCTTAATATCGTCGTGGTTGTTACCTTAGCCCCATGGATTTATTTACCATTATTACTGTTCTAGTAGTTGTCTCTGCATCCTTCGCGTATATCAACGAAAGGTTTGTCAAATTACCTTATACCATAGGGGCTATGGTCATTACTATAATTATGAGTTTGGTCTTGACTATTGCGGGTTGGATGGATTCATCTTTGACCAATCCTTTAAAAATCCTCATCTCAGAGATAGAATTTAGTACAGTCTTACTAGAAATTTTACTTAGTTTCCTGCTATTTGCAGGTGCCCTTCATACTAATTTTGATCAATTAAAAGTACAAAGAGGACCCATCCTTGCATTTGCCACTTTTGGTGTCTTATTATCGACATTCATTATTGGCTATGTGATGTATTATGTGCTCTATTTTATCGGTCTTGATATCAGTCTCGTACATTGTTTTTTATTCGGCGCACTGATATCTCCTACCGATCCTATTGCCGTGCTTGGGATACTGAAAAAGGTCGGAGTCCCAAAAAATCTAGAAACTAAGATTGTGGGCGAATCCTTATTTAATGACGGCGTCGGAGTTGTTATATTCCTCACAATATTTGCGATTGCGGAAGTCGGTATTGATCATATCACGATGCAAGAAATCGGACTGCTGCTGTTAGAAGAAGTAGCAGGAGGAATTGCACTTGGTTTTGCACTTGGTTGGATCGCCTACAAGCTCATGAAAAGTATAGATGATTATAGTGTTGAAGTATTAATCACAATTGCTATTGTCATGGGTGGTTATTTGCTCGCTCAAAAACTACACTTTTCAGGTCCGTTAGCAGTTGTAGTGGCAGGACTTATTATAGGACACGATACCGTTCGGGATCACACGATGTCAGAAATGACCGAGCTATATGTCGATAAATTCTGGGAGACCTGGGATGCATTATTGAATGGTATTTTGTTCGTCCTGATCGGTTTGGAAGTGCTTCTTTTGGATTTTAATGCCACCTTGATCCTTGCGGGAGTGATGGCCATCCCGATCGTACTCTTATCCAGATATATCTCATTGACCCTTCCGATCAAAATATATGAGAAGAAGCTTGAATTCGTACCCAATACAGGACTTATCATGACTTGGGGAGGTCTTCGCGGGGGGATATCTATCGCTTTGGCACTTACACTTACTAAGGAAATGAACCAGGAAGTTTTTGTTATTATCACCTATGTGGTAGTAATCTTCAGCATTGTTGTTCAAGGGCTTAGTATTGGCAAGGTAGCAGACAAGTTGATCGGTGAACATCATGTTGAGCCAGAAGAAAAACATTGATTGGGATAGCTTTGGCACAAGAATATCTAGTTGCTTGTACACGGGTTTTTATTTCTAAATCTTAATTTAGAAGAAAGTTTAGACTATGATGCGAAGAAGAACTTTTATAAAATTTTCGGCTGCCCTTGGATTTCAATCGTGGCTTTCAGAATTCATTAAAGGTGAAAAATCTCATATTTTAACATTGAGCTTTGATGATGGCTTTAAGAATTCTTTCTATAAAATAGCCGATATCTATGAAAAGCATAATCTTCAGGCATGTCTGAATGTCATTGCCTCTGGTCATTTTCCAGATTTTCAAAAGGTAGATGACTGGATTCTTCCTGAACTCATGGGTAGTTTTGATGATTGGAATAAACTTAAAAAAAGAGGCCATGAAATTATGCCGCATAGTTGGAAGCACCTCAATCTGGCCCGGCAACCTGTATCAGAAGCAAAAATGCTTATCTTAAAATGTTTGGATTACTTTGAAGAACACCTGGAAGGATATGATCCAAAATACACCGTATTTAATTTTCCATTTAATTCGTCTACACCTGAATTGGAAGAATTTGTTCTATCTCATATTGGGGCACTTAGATCAAGCGGGGATTCTGCTATAAATTCGATTCCTGTTACAGATCAGCCAGTCCGGCTAAGTTGTTGGTCACGGGGACCTCAAAACCAGGATGATTGGGTAGCCTCGCAGATTGATAATTTTCTTAATTCATCAGGTGGATGGCTTATCTTAAATCTTCACGGACTTGATAATGAAGGTTGGGGTCCCATCAGTCCCGCTTTTCTTAATCGTAAGTTAGAAAAGTTGGTCTCCATCGATAAGTTAGCTATTATGCCAGCTGGAGAGGTCTTGCGAAAAGCTTCAGGATTGTAGCATCTCACGGTAAAGAAATCTTATTCCATATCTTATTTGTATTCCAACCGAAATAAGGCATAAAAAATATAATTCCGGCTCATCTTAAGGTAGCACATATGAAGCCGGTTCCTCTATAATTTCTATATTTAAGATTGGCCCAATCACCAAGTGGTTTAAATGAACCTGAAAAACCTACATATAAAATGGTTTCTGGCATTTGTAATATTAATCGCCATAGCTTTTGGGGTGTTTTTCTCCGGACAAGAAAAGCCGTCTTATAACTTACCTGAGTATGTAGATTTTAATTACCACATAAGACCTCTTATTGCACAGAATTGCTTTGTGTGCCATGGTCCTGATTCGAGTAGCAGACAGGCCGGATTGAGACTGGATATTTATGAGGGTGCTACAGCCAAATTAGAAGATGGACGTGCAGCCATTGTTCCCGGAAGTTCAAAAAGGAGTGTCCTGATGGATAGAATCACTTCGAGTGACCCGGACTATAGAATGCCGCCTCCTGAAGCGCACAAAATCCTTACTGAAAGAGAGTCTGCCCTAATTGGCAAATGGATTGACCAGGGAGCTGAATGGAAGCCTCACTGGTCATTAATCAAGCCTGAAAAAGTGACTTTGCCTGCGAATTACAAGGATCGGCCTTTACCAGAAATAATCGACTTTTTTATTAATCGGAAGATGGATGAATTGAAAGTTGAACCTGCATCAAGAGCAAACGATCATTCTTTGATTCGTCGAATTTCGTATTTGATAACGGGTCTACCTCCAAGCGCTGAAGAGCTTATAGCATTTAACGATATTTCATCTCCTGAGAATTATAAAAAATTAGTAGATTTCTATCTTGCTTCACCACACTTTGGTGAACGATGGGCACGGCATTGGATGGACCTTGTGCGATATGGAGAATATAGAGGCCATGAATATGATTTTCCAATAAGTGGGGCCTGGCAATATCGCGATTACTTAATTCGGGCATTTAATGCGGATGTACCATATGATTTATTTGTAAAAGAACATTTGGCAGGAGATCTTTTAGAAGATCCAAGAGTTCATCCGGTTAATGGTACCAACGAATCCATCATTGGTACCGCCTATGCTACCCTTGGAGAAGGGAAACATAGCCCGGTAAGTGTCAAAGAGGAAGAGGCTTCGACTATTGACAATATAATCGATGTTACGTCTAAAACTTTTCAGGCTCTGACTGTGGGTTGTGCCAGGTGTCATGATCATAAATTCGATCCCATACCTACAACTGATTATTATGCGATGTATGGAATGTTTGAAAGTACAAGAATCGGACCTATTGGCTTAGGATATTCTAATAAAGAAAAGAGTGATCTAAACAGGTTGAGGGCTATTAAAAGTGAGCTTAAATTCCAAATTGAGGAAGAGGTGAAATTAGAAAATTCCAATGTGTCTTCTTCGAAAATAAATCAAAAAATTAATTTTATAGACTACGTCTATTCAGATACGCTCTTAGGTGCTAATGCAGACAGTATTCAAATTATTGGAGATTTCAGAAACGGTTCATGGATGGATTGGACTACTGAGGGAGCAGCTTTTGGGGCAGGACCTACCAAAGATGAGGTATTATTAGACAGGCGTTCTGAGAAAGCTTCTATATCCTATAACAGTTATGCCTCAAGCAGATATTATACTACGGGCATACAAGGCGCATTGAGATCTCCAAACTTTATAATAGGTCAAGATTCGATTGTCGTTCGTGCTACTGGTGATAGTAGCACCATCCGTGTCGTAGTAGATAACTTTCAATTAATCCAGGATCCATTATATGGTAGTTTTTCAAAAATTGTAGATGACAATAATTGGAAAGATTATTCACTGGATGTAAGTTCGGTCAAAGGACATAAAGCATATTTGGAATTTTTGCCAGGCTATTTTAATCAGCATGAGTACATCATTAAATCCGATAATTATGTGGACGTACAATATGCTGTTGCCTATTCTTCGAATGGCAAAAAATTAGAATTTTCTATTCCGGAAATGAGAAGAACGAAGGGAGTTGAGAAACCAGATCTAATAAAAGAATATTATTCTATCTCGGAAAAGGTATTCAAGTCTGAGCACCTTACAGGGATGACAGAAGGGGATCAGGTTTTGAGTCCGGTTTTTATTCGTGGAAATTATACACAACCGAGTAAAGACAAGGTGCAACTCAGATTTCTTTCTGCCATAAGCATGGATTCAATAGGTTTTCCTAAGTCTGGAAGTGGAAGGTTGGCATGGGCAGAGGCAGTGGTTGATCCTGACAATCCATTAACGTCCAGGGTTATAGTGAATCGGATTTGGCATCATGTCTTTGGCAGAGGCATAGTTGAAACGGTTGACAATTTTGGACTCCAGGGTAAGCTTCCAAGTCATCTTGATTTATTGGATTTTCTTGCCGTTCGCTTTGTCGAAGAGCAATGGTCGATAAAAAGCCTGTTAAAGGAAATACTCTTATCTGACACATTTAAAAGAGGAACGAAATCATATGCTGAAAATCAAAAATTGGATCCAGAAAATATAAGCTTACATCATTTTCCAATTAGAAGATTAGAAGCTGAAGCCATAAGAGATGGGATCCTGGCAACTACCGGAACCCTGAATAGAAAGTTATATGGACAATCTGTTCCAATTCATTTGACATCGTTTATGACAGGTCGTGGTCGCCCTTCCAAATCCGGCCCTCTAGATGGATTTGGTCGGCGGAGTGTCTATACAGAAGTCAGACGAAACTTTCTGGTACCGATGATGGAAGTATTTGATATGCCTATTCCCTTTTCAACATTTGGAAAAAGAAACGAAACAAATGTACCCGCACAGTCACTCACATTAATGAACGATCCTTTTGTACATGACCAGGCAAATAAATGGGCTGCTAAAATTATAGCAAACCCTGAATCTACTATTCAGGATAAAATTAGAAGTATTTATAAAAGTGCATTTTCCAGGCTGCCTGAATCATCCGAGATTGATAGTGGCATTGAATTGTTAAAAGAACTTTGTAAAAAATATGATTGTACTTTTACAGAGATGGAAAATGACAAAAGATTATGGAAAGACTATTGTCACACAGTTTTTAATTTTAAAGAGTTTATTTATTTAATTTAATAGATGTGTGTATAGATCAACGCAGGAATGGTTAGTATCAGAAAATCAATAAGCGAATATGAAGAATCATTATAAAAACAAGGCAATGTCAAGACGACAATTGCTAAGTACATGTGGCAATGGATTTGGATCAGTAGCTTTAATGGGCTTATTGAGCAGTATACCTTTTGGTCAGAGGTTAGTGGCCCGTTCATCACAAATTATAGATGGTGGCAACCAACTTCCTCATTTTGTTCCTAAAGCAAAAAGCATCATATTTTTATATATGGATGGAGGGATATCACAGGTGGATTCTTTTGATCCAAAACCAAGACTAGCCAAAGAAAATGGAGAAAGTCCTTATGATAAATTTAAGGTTGATAATACCCAATTCGACAATATTGGTAAAATTCTAAAAAGCCCCTGGACATTTAATCAATATGGTGAATCCGGGATTTGGGTAAGTGAACTATTTCCTCATATTGCTACTTGTGTAGATGATATAGCCGTCATTAGATCCATGGTCTCTGATTTCCCTGAACATACTAATGCCAACTATTTTTTACATACCGGTATTGGTATCCAGGGCAGACCGAGTATGGGTTCATTGATTACATATGGATAGGGTAGTGAAAGCGAAAACCTGCCGGGTTATGTTGTTTTGGACGGAGGCCTTACGCCGCCCGGAGGACTCGATAATTTCAAAAATGGATTCCTCCCTGCTACTTACCAGGCGTCTATCCTTCATCCGACGGAAATCCCTTTGGCAAATGTGTTGCCCCAAGAGTTGAATAAAGATCTGCAATTAGCAATATTGAAGTACCTCGATCGCGTCGATAATAGTTTGATTGGTAAATTAGGCCATGTTGATCAGGTAGAAGCGACCATAAAGAATTATGAATTAGCTTATCGAATGCAGGCTTCGGTACCTGAATTAGCAGATCTTTCGTCCGAATCAGCGGCTACTAAAAGATTGTATGGTCTTGATTCTGATGATAAAAATTGTAGAAGCTACGGAGCACAATGTTTGCTGGCTCGCCGGCTTGTTGAACGAGGAGTACGATT
>JAJCYJ010000796.1 GCA_029262975.1 Saprospiraceae bacterium | reverse complement strand
ATTTCCATATGTGAATTCTTTCTTCCGGTTAGAAAAGTCAGTCCGGCAAGAACGCCTTTTGCATTTATGTTTTCACCACAGAATAATGGTATTATTGATACTCCTGCTGCTCCGACTCTTCCCAGCACATGAAATTTGTTGGATGGAGTACGGGCTAATTTAAACTCTACATTGGCGGAAATAGAGTTCACCAAGCCAACACCTCCATGTAGATAAATTCCCACATTGTTTCTTTTCGGTGGTTCTGAAAATTGCCCAAAAAGGTTAGTAATACTAATAAGAAATACCACAGTTAGTAAGGATAAGTTTTTCATAATTTTTCTTTTTAATAATTTTCAATGAATGATCGCTTCAAAGATTATATGCCTCCACCTGGATCATGATGTTCATTGTAACATATAGCTGGATATTTGTAACATTAGGTGTAAATAGAAGACGGGGTCCTTTGTAGTAGAGCGTATATGTTCTCATAAGCACGCTCTTTTAATGGGGAAATGAAATTGATTGCTCATGCTGAGATGAGTAAGCGTATGAACCCGGATTTTTGAGCCTTTGGGGAACATTCCAAGTGCTTTACTGGCAAAATTTTACAATTGAGACTGGTTGAAACACCAGATACATATATGAGTTATATTATTTTGATCCTTTGCTGCAGCGATCCTGTCTAAAAACTATAAAAAAGCATTTGTTTTATTCTTTGCTGTGCGCGTATTTCCTCACTTTCGGTATTTCCTTCTCAAAATATTCTTTGGACTAACAATTTAATCATGGAATTAGACATCAGAAACCTATCTAAAACTTATCCAAATGGAGTCAGGGCACTCCATAACGTCACATTGAATATTCCACAAGGAATGTTTGGTTTATTGGGACCAAATGGAGCCGGTAAATCTACTTTAATGCGAACCATAGCTACCTTGCAAGAACCGGATAATGGTAGTATTATGTTAGGTGATATTGATGTTCTGACTCAAAAAGAAGACGTCCGCAAAATCTTGGGTTATCTCCCCCAGGAGTTTGGAGTATATCCAAGAGTTACTGCTGAGACGCTACTAGACCATCTCGCGGTATTAAAAGGAATTACGGATCGAAAAGAAAGAAAAGATGTGGTGCACGCACTACTTCATAAAACTAATCTGTATGATCATAGAAAGAAAAACTTAGGAGGGTTTTCAGGTGGAATGAAACAACGATTTGGTATTGCACAAGCTCTTTTAGCTAATCCTCAATTAATAATTGTAGATGAACCTACTGCCGGACTCGACCCTGCTGAAAGAAACAGGTTTCTCAATCTTTTAAGTGACATTGGAGAAAATACAATTGTAATCCTTTCTACACACATAGTGGATGATGTCAAAGAGTTATGTACTAATATGGCTGTCATAAATGAAGGTGAAGTGCTGCTTACAGGCACACCCACCGAAGCATTAGAAAGTATCAAAGGAAAGATATGGCGACGGGAAGTAAGCAAAGAAGAACTTGATCAATTTGATGCAACACACAATATCATTTCAAAAAGAAGGAGTGCTGGCAAACCTGTAATTCATGTACTAAGCGACCATCAACCTGATGATAGTTTTACCGCAGTTACACCGGATTTAGAAGATGTCTATTTCACAGAGCTTTTTGGTAAGAAAGAAGCGGTACTAAACTAAAAGTTATGTGGGAAATATTCAAATTCGAACTAATATATAGACTCAAGCGACCAGCGACATTTATCTATTTTGCCATCCTTTTCTTAATGGCTTTTTGTGCAATTACTACCGATGTTATTCGGGTCGGTGGCGGTGCAGGTCAGGTCAAAGAAAATGCACCAACAACCATCGCTTTTTTTCTAATTATCCTTTCTGTAATACCTGGATTGATATTGGCATCCTCCATTATGGGCCAACCTATTATCAGGGACTTTAAGAATAATACAGCATCGATGATGTTTACAAGTCCGATTACGAAAACCCAATATTTGGGTGGACGGTTCTTAGGCTCATTCGTAATGCTCGTCTTTATTTTTTCGGGAATTATCTTAGGCATGGCATTGGGTTATCTAATGCCATGGATCGATCAGGAAAAGCTTTTGCCTTATAACTTTTGGCATATGCTCAAACCATTTTTGATATTCGTTTTGCCGAATGCCTTTATTATGGGCGCTATCTTCTTCGCCAGTGGTACATTAAGCAGAAATATCATGGTCGTATATGTACAAGGAATCTTGCTTTTTATAATATATGCAGTCACGACTGAGTTGATGGAAGGTTGGGAAAATCAAGCTTTGGGAGCTATCCTGGACCCATTTGGTATCAACACTAATAATCATATAACAAGATATTGGACAGTCGCTGAACAAAATAGTCAAACCATAGGCTTCACTGGTATAATCGTATGGAATCGACTATTATGGATAGGTGTTTCAATACTTTCCCTATTTCTTACTTTTTGGAGGTTTGATTTCAATTTAGCAGGAAACTCTTCGAAGAAACAAAGAAATAAAACTTCGGCTTCCAAAGGGACACAATCTATCAAGACTTCTGTAGAGATCCCAAGTGTTCATCAGCATTCAGGATTAGCTACCAGTCTGAGTCAGATTATGGGTCTCTCTCTTTTTTATTTTAAATGGATGGCCAAGCAATACACTTTTTTAGCGATCGTGATTGGAGGCATAATTTTTACCGCTGTAGGCTTCTTTTTTGGATTAGGAGGGATGTACGATGTAGATGTTTATCCAACCACTTATCGCATACTTAATTTACTAGGTGATTTCAATATTTTCTTTTTCATCATTGCCGTATTATATTCAGGAGAACTGATTTGGAAGGAAAGAGATGTCCGGATCAATCTGATATATGACGCGATGCCCTACCCTAATTATGTTGCCCTGGTAGGCAAATTTTTATCTCTTGTGTACATGTTTGTTACATTACTTGTCATCCTGGCTCTTGTAGGGATAGCAGCACAGACCATAATGGGTTATCCTCATTACGAATTGGGGGTGTATTTCAGGTCACTTTTTATAGATGATTTGTCTAATTGGGTGCTGTTTGCATTTTTAGGATTTTTCATTCATACACTGGTTAATCACAAATTCATCGGCCATTCTTTGATGATCGTATTTTTTGTGCTGACCTTGGTTATTAGTCAATTGGGTTTTGAACACCAAATGTTCCTCTTTGCATCGGGATCATTGGGAGACTATTCTGACATGAATGGATTTGGACATTATTTCCAGCCATTTAGCTGGTTCAATAGCTATTGGTTTGGAATGGCTTTAGTGCTTTTCACGATCGTATTATTGCTTACAGTGAGGGGAGCTGAAAACGCCTTTAAAATGAGATTGAAACTAGGAAAACTGAGAATTAATCCTTCATTGATTGCATTAGGCGTAAGCTCTCTATTCCTATTGGTTTCATCGGGATCTTACATCTATTATAATACCAATGTAATCAACGAATATCAAAATTCTGACGCACAACTTTCCGATCAGGCAGAATATGAAAAGACGCTTAAGAAATATGAAAAAGAACCACTGCTAAAAATAGTAGATACCTATGTCGATGTAGACATATTTCCCGAGACGAGAGACTTTGAAGCTCGAGGCAAATATGTGCTTAAAAATAAGACGGAAGCTGCAATTCAAAAGGTATATGTACAACTAAACCCGAGTAACGAAATGGAAGATGAAGTTTCTTTCGATGTAAGCGCTACCATTTCAGAAAGTTGGGATAAATTCGATTTTTACATTTACGAATTGGAAAATGCAGTAGCACCGGGAGATAGCATCACCATGCATTTTACTTCTAATTTTCAAACCAAAGGTTTCGTAGAAAGCGGTTCTAACACTGAAATTCTTCATAACGGAACTTTTTTTAATAGTACTTACTTTCCAACTTTTGGATATCAGTCCGGGAATGAAGTGGGCTCAGACGATGATCGCAAAGACAATGACTTACCAGAAAAGGAAAGAATGCGCCCTCGAAATGATCCGGATGCTATTAAGTATAATCTAGTGGGAAGGACTTCCGACAGGACGAGATTTGAAATTATAATAAGCACAACCCCAGCCCAAATTGCAATTGCTCCGGGCTACCTGCAGAAAGAGTGGGAAGAAAATGGTCGCCGATATTTTCATTATAAAATGGACGTGCCAATTCTCAATTTTTATAGCATAGTGTCGGCGGAATATGAAGTGCTTCGTGATAAATGGTCTAATGGCAAACAAGATGTGATTCTGGAAATTTACTATCATAAAGGACACGAATTCAATTTAGATCGTATGGTGTCAAGCATGAAAAAATCATTGGATTATTTCACTAAAAACTTTAGCCCATATCAATATCGTCAGTTGAGAATCATGGAATTTCCACGCTATAGATCTTTTGCTCAGTCCTTTAGCAATACAGTACCATTTAGTGAGGAGATCGGATTCATGTTGCAAATAGATGAAGATGATGTGGATATTCCATTTTATGTAACTGCACATGAAATAGCGCATCAATGGTGGGCACACCAGGTAACAGAAGCGCGTGTTCAAGGGAATGCCATGTCATCTGAGACGATGTCACAGTATGCTGCATTGATGGTTATGAAACAAGAATTTCCACCGGAGATCATTCAGAAGTTTCTAAAATTAGAATTGGATAGATATCTCAGAGGCAGAGCCAATGAATCTAAAAAAGAACAACCCCTGGATCATGTGGAAAGCCAGGGCTATATCCACTATAGAAAAGGATCGCTGATTATGTTCGCACTTCAAGATTACATAAGTGAAGATAGCGTAAATGTAGCCCTGAGAAACATTATAGATAAGTGGGCTTATCGAGAAGATCGGTATATCACTTCTGATATCTACCTCGAAGAATTTAGAAAAGTCACACCTGATAGTCTGCAATATATTATTTCAGATTTATTTGAAACTATTACTCTTTTCGAAAACAGGACCAAAGAGGCTACTTATAGGCAACAAGGAAATGAATACCTCGTCGAGATCGATATCTCAGCGATTAAATATCGCGCTGATAGTCTTGGAAATGAAATTAAAATTCCAATTAATGACTGGATAGATATTGGTGTCTATGGAGAAGATGACGATGGACAGGAGAAACTCATCTATTTAAAGAAATACAAAATTAATCAGGAAGAAATGCAATTTGAAATAAGCGTTCCTGAGAAGCCGGTAAAAGCCGGTATTGATCCCATTAATAAATTGATCGATCGTAATCCTGATGATAATAGAAAGACTTTGACTTTGAAGAAGGAAAGTTGAAATTTCAGAAGTCAGAAGTGCAGTGTCGTTATATGCCTTCAAGCTAAGACAATTGATACGTTTTAGCTGAAGCTTGTTGCAAACACTTGTACAGGAGCATGCCCATTTAGTTTGGTGCCGGGGCATACAATTTCTCGAAAGAGTTTTTCATTTTCGAGATAAATGAGAACGATCTAGAAGAATCGAGTACGGCTATGCTTGATGCGAGGGAACAGACCAGTAGTATCTAGGCCATAAATATTGACGCAGTGACTGACCCGTCCTAACCAATCACCTTCAACTGAAAAATCTGGGTCTTCCTTAACCATAGTTTGCTCATTTTCACTTGAGCAAGAAAGTAGAAAGAAAATCAATGCAAGAATAGTAATCGCCCCGGGCTTTAGGAAGTATAGTCATTTTGATCTACTGTGAACAAAATTTGCCTGGTTGGTGTGGTTCGAGATTTGTGGCATTGTTGCGATATGCCCAACTCAATTATGCACTTATAACGAAGAAAATAGAACTGTCCGGACCACCATCACAGGGTCTGGAGATGAAATGTGATTGTCAGATTCCGGCGCCTCAAACCTAACCTTGGGAAACCCAAAGATGGTGAAGTTTTTATCCAAATGTGCGGTCTCAAAGAGTAAGCTGCACTGGTCATTATTTCTCAAATCATATGACACTTATCCCCACTACATAACAGACTCACTAGTCTCCATTCCGCAATAGGATTTGAATTTCAAATCGAATTGGACGGGCTGAACGGGTGGTTTGATCTGCGAGGATACATCTCAGACAGAAAGCGTAGTATCTATAGTATAGTTTGTCGGTGGACCTCCTTCTTCCCATTTGCATGCATAGATCGATGGGCAAAGAACTTTATTCATAGCACTGGAAGATTATCCATTTGTAGGTAATGAAATCTTAAAACGTCTCTTCAATTTTCAAAATCCCAATATTTATGTTTCCCTCTTGTATGGAAATTAGCCATTGGTAAATCCATTACAACAGAAATATTAAAACGAAACGAATTGGCTTTCTTTTGTATTTCCATTACTTCTATATTCCGTAATTCAGGACTTATCTGTATGCCCCCCGTAATCGAAATGGGCACATTGGCCAAGCCATGGGCATACATGATGCCGGGTGAAAAAATCTGCTGGAATCCGATGTCCTGAGGAAGGGCTTTTTCAGAGTCTCCCAAACGAAACAAGACCACGGCACCAAGATCAATCAAT
>JAJCYJ010000795.1 GCA_029262975.1 Saprospiraceae bacterium | reverse complement strand
GGAAAGTTTTAGGGGCGAGTATTTCCCAGGTTATGTATCTACTCTCTTTTGGCTTTATGAAGTTATTAGCTATAGCGGTAATCATATTCCTTCCATTATCGTGGTATATAAATAAGGCATGGCTTGATTTTATAGCTTTCCGCTTCGATTTTGGGTTAGGTATTTTAGTGTTTGGTGTAGCTATTATCGGACTTCTTGGCCTACTAGTAGTTGGTTCTCAGACCTGGCAGACGGCGAAGACAAATCCATCTGAGGTATTGCGATCAGAGTGAGTGTTTGATTGGGCGTAAAAATGGCAAATATGCAGATACTATGATGTATTGGTTTGATGCTGATTTACGCGGGCATGTACATGCGACTTCTCCGAAGTCGTAATTTGAATTTATTGGAAAGTTCTACAAACAAGTGACCTCTCCGAGGTCATAGGATCCTTCAAATCAACAGTTATATGCGAAAAAGAAGAAATGTAACTCTTAAGTAGTTACTGTGTGTGACCTGTTCTTGGGCTTACGCCTTCACTATCAATTTTCAATTTGGTCATTGCTGACGGGCTTGCGCCTTCTCTCCTTTCGAGCACTGTCGAGCTCGACCCTGCGGGATCAGTCGTTCTTGGGATCGGTCGGTCGTTCACTTCCAAAAACTATCAATAGCACACATAAATGTCCTCCTTTTAAGGAGGTGGCCGCAGGTCGGAGGATTAGCTACTGACGACGGCACCCTCTACCTTTATAATTCGTCAGATAATAAATGTACATAACTACTATCAATTGGCTTTTACTCTAATCTGATAAGATGAATATCTTCGCTAAACGTATGTGCTCTGAAACCACTACTCCTCCCGTTTCCCCAAGTTCCAAAGGGACTTCATATGGATAACCCATCCCCTCCTTCCTTAAGCCCTATAATGGCTGGATATCCGTAAAGCCTATCTCTCAACACATCTTTTCATTATGCACATATCCATCCCCGCCTTCTCCCAAGTCCAATAGGGACTATTAATCGCTACACGCCTACCACTCCAGTGCTCCTTTTCTGTACTCTCAAAGTGATCTCCCCAAGTGACTTTTAATTTGTAAAAGCTGCTATCCAATTAAGTTTCCTTTCTACTAAATTCCTCAATATTAATCTTCCGACTTGCATCATTAGCTTGTTTTACAGCACTTAGAATTTGATCCAGTAATGCTCTATCAAATACTTGTCCTTTTGCAATCACAGTATTAATGGTTTTGGTATTGGAAATATGCTCTAATGGGTTTTTTTCAAGAAGTACAAGATTGGCTTCATAGCCAGGTATTATCTTTCCTGAATTACTTTTTATCCATGCTGCTGGTGTTGTGGTGGCAGCTTGTAAAACTTGAGCATTTGAGAGTCCTGCACGTTGTAAACTTCCCAATTCATCATGTAACGAAAATCCGGGTACCGCGGGTGGTAAATTAGCATCTGTGCCTGCCATGATTTTTACACCTCGTTTTCCTAATTCATGTGCAAGTACCTGACAAGCTTTGCCATACGTATCCCAATATTTTTTATGACTTTTTAATTTTACATCAGCAAGATCGTCGTGCATTTTATAACGATTTACTTCGGGCAACCAGCCTAGCCCCTGGGGTATATATGAGACCCATTCACTTATGCCGGGATTTTGATATGCTAATTCCACTTCTGAGAGGATCTGTTCTAATTCAAACTTTTGTCGGACAAAACTTTCTGTAAGCCATAAGGTAGAAGTAACGGTAATATCATTCTTGATTAGATTATCTGCAAGTGCTTTACTACGCTTTATAACAAAGTCTAAGAACGCTTCTTCTTTACCATAATAAGATCCGAATTTCTCGCCGTGTTGCGGATCAAATTCGCGTTGAAGCGCATTCATTAATTCCTCAAAATGTGCGATATCACTTTGTCCATTTTCATAAATGTCAGAAAGCTCCAGTGCCCAGGGAATATGACCAAAAACCGGCATACCCAGAGACTTTGCTTTCTCAGTTATGGCGAGGTAACTTTCCTTATTCATTTGGCTATAAATCTTGATGCCATCGTAACCTTGATCATACAGGCTCTGCGCTGTACTCCTTGCTTCATCGGGATTCTTGATATTCATGTAGCCTTGTGACCAACTCATAAACCAACCGGTCATATTATCGAAACTTCCTAATCTCGGTGATGCCACGAACATCTTAGGTCCTATTCTTCCATTTTCGATTTGTTGCTTCCATTGGAGGTGGCTTTTTTCTCCTATCAATTCTCGAATTTCGGTTACACCATTGGCCAAATACAGCAAGAGATCATTAGGGCTTTGGAATAGATGAACATGCGCATCTATTAGTCCCGGGATTAAGTATTTTCCTGTACCATCAATAATCGTTGTGCTTGAAGGAATAGTCAGAGCGCTATCTATAGAGCTTATCAGTCCTTCTTCTATCATGACGGTCTTACCATAAATCATACTGCCTCCATCTGGTGAAAGAATACTAACATCAGTTATCGCAAATGATCCTTTTTTAGGTGTGAATTGTTCATGATTGACTCGTTCCGTGAGTCCGCCATACATAAGGGTCCCTTGCCGGGAAATCCATATGAAGGCGCTTGATAAGCAGACAAGTAGTAATATTCCTGTGTATTTGATAAAATTTTTCCAGTTCATTTTTGTTGAATTATATTAACGGATAGGTCAAACTTATAATGCGTAGGATGCTCATCCAAGGACATTGTGACGACTGGCCCTTATAGGGATCAAATACAAAGACAAAGTGATTAATTACAAGAAATGGGACGAATTACAAGGGGGTGAATTTGATTTAATGATGTCTAAAGAGCGAGACACGGGATCTGGAGACAGGGACAATTTGGTCACATTCGGAGAGCGTAAGTAATAATCCCTGGGCATTACCTGAAGCATTTACGACGGCGTTTTTGTTCACGAGGTAAGACCGGTGACATTGAACGATAGCGCTTTCTTCAGTCGTTGACAAAATGCCTTTTAGGGTGGCACGCTCGGATTTGATTTCCAGGTTTCCATCAGGATTGATATAGGCTATTTTGACATAGTTCTGCAACGCTTCCACATATTTAATATGATGCGTTGGAATATCAAAAATTGTGATGATTCCTTTATCCTTGACAACTG
>JAJCYJ010000794.1 GCA_029262975.1 Saprospiraceae bacterium | reverse complement strand
TTTATCTATGCTATAATATGTGAAGAATATGGAGTAATAGGAGGTATCCTGATATTGGGATTGTATCTTTTATTACTTGTAAGATGTATTGGAATTGTAACCAGGTGCCCGAAAGCTTTCGGAGCAATTTTGGCTATGGGTCTATGCCTCAATATTGTAATTCAAGCTTTTGCAAATATAGCCGTATCTGTGGATTTGGTTCCAGTAACCGGTTTGACACTTCCGCTCATTTCAATGGGTGGGACTTCTATAGTATTTACCTGTATGTCTCTTGGAATAATTCTCAGCGTCAGCAGGTATGTGGAAGAAGCACAATTGGCAAAAATTGAACTAAGTGATATTGAAGAAAGAGATGCGGATAATATGTAGTGGTGGAGGAACTGGTGGGCATATTTTTCCTGCTATTGCTGTGGCACAAGAGTTAAAAAAAAGAAATCCTGATACCCAAGTTCTTTTTGTAGGAGCTAAAGGTAAGATGGAGATGACAAAGGTACCGAAAGCGGGCTTTGAGATAAAAGGTCTTTGGATCAGTGGATGGCAAAGATCATTGACATTTAAGAATGCACTTTTTCCATTTAAAGTAGGCGTGAGTCTGTTGGGTGCTTTTAAAATCCTTCTTGATTTCAAACCGGATGCAGTAGCTGGATTCGGTGGTTATGCAAGTGGAGCTGCTGTATGGGTAGCTTCTAAAATGGGTATACCCACTTTAATTATGGAGCAGAATTCCTTTCCGGGAATGACCAATAAAATGCTTAACGGTAAGGCCGATACGGTCTGTATAGCTTATGAAGAGGCACAAAAGTTTTTTTCTAAATCGAAAACAGTATTGACGGGTAATCCTATTAGAAAAGGATTGGACAGAAATATGGATCGCTCTAATTGTCTACAAGGTTTGGGTCTTGATTTAAACAAGCAGACAATACTGATTATCGGGGGCAGCCTGGGCGCTAAAAGTATCAATGAAGCTATATCTGAGAGCTATGAGGACATTGCATTATTAAGTCATGTTCAGATTGTATGGCAATGTGGCAAGGGATATTATGACCGATTTAAGAGTGGTAAAGTGGCTTTATTAGAACATGTGCACATACTTGACTTTATTGACGATATGGCTATGGCTTATGGTGCTGCAGATATTGTGATAAGTCGGGCAGGTGCTCTGTCAATAGCAGAGTTAATGTATATGGCAAAGCCCGCTATACTTGTTCCTTCTCCTAATGTAGCAGAAGATCACCAGACTAAAAATGCACAATCTATTTCTGATAAAGACGCAGGTATATTACTACCGGATTCAGAAGTAAAGGATTTGATGAGGTTGGCGATAAAATTGCTGAACATGACTGATAGGTTGAAAGAATTAAGCCAAAATATTTCCACCTTGTCAAAGACAAGAGCAGTGGAAGATATTGTTGACGAACTTGAAATATTAATTAGAAAATAAAACCGATGACCGCAGATAAACAGCATATTTTTTTTCTGGGTATCGGGGGCATCGGAATGAGTGCATTAGCGAGATATTTTCATCAGTCGGGATATAATATATCCGGCTATGACAGAGATAAGACAACTCTTACTAAAAAGTTAGAAGAGCTAGGGATCAGGATTCAGTATCAATTTGATAAGTCATTGTTGATTGATCCTATTGACATAGTGATATATACACCAGCGATTAAAACAGATCAGGAAGAGTACCAATATTTTCTTAATTCAGGTGTCAGAATGTTAAAACGTTCTGAAGCATTGATGAATGAATTGGAAACTAAAAAAGTGATCGCAATTGCCGGGACACATGGTAAGACGTCTACCAGTGCTATACTCGCTCATATTTTGCAATTTAATGATTGTGAAGTGACCTCTTTTATTGGAGGAGTAATGAATAATTATAATTCCAATTTCATATTTGGAAAAAGTGATTGGGTAATAGTAGAGGCGGATGAATATGATAGATCGTTTTGGCGACTTTATCCAGCTATTGCGGTGATTCAGGCAATGGATGCAGATCATCTGGACATTTATGGTACGGAGGAAGACATGGTTGATGCATACCGCGTCTTCACCCTTCAGATAAAAGATGAAGGCCATTTATTTGTGGAGAATGATGTGATGCAAATGCGATTAAATGAAAGTTGGAAGCACGACTTAGCCATTCGAAATATCAATATTTCCACTTTTGGATTAAGAGATAGACGGATGCCAATTGTGACACTTGAAGAAATGGATGGTAAGAGCGTTTTTTACCTTAAAGAAGGTGGAGAAAGATTTGAACTTTCGCTTCCTGGTGCGCACAATGTTCAGAATTCATTGGCAGCTATTGTTGTTGCAAGAAAACTGGGTCTTTCAGATGAAGTAATTGCAGATGCATTGGCTACATTTTCAGGGATCGAACGAAGGTTTCAATACCTTCTTAAGAATGAATCTGCCATTATTATTGACGATTATGCTCATCATCCTAAAGAAATTGATGCAGCTATATCAGCAGCCAAAGTGCATCACCCGGGAAGGGCATTAACGGTGGTTTTTCAGCCTCATCTTTATTCAAGAACGAGGGATTTTATGAGAGATTTTGCTGTAGCTCTGGGCAATGCTGATGAAATTATTCTGGTCGAATTATATCCGGCAAGAGAGCGGCCTATTGAAGGTGTAGACTCTGAAAAGTTATTATCACTTATAGAAAAAGAAAATAAGGCATTTGTATTAAAAAAGAATTTAGTGGAATATCTGGGATCGGAAAAAAGGTCGTTGATTTTACTTCTGGGTGCGGGTGATGTTTATAAACTAAACGCAGATTTAATAGAAGAGTATAATAAATGATGAAGTTGAGTAAAAGGCAAATTGGAATATTTAGACAGGCCGCCCTGCATTTAGGGGTTATAGGCTTGTTAAGCCTTTGGCTCATCAGTGTGAATACTACTGCTGCACAATATCTATCAGGAATAAATGTCATTGTCGATCATATAGATGGCGAGAAGGATTTAATTACTCAAGGAGATATCAAAAAACTGGTTACGAAGGAATTACCAAATGATATTATGTCTCAGGCGATTGTCAGAATAGATTTGAAAATGATTGAAGATTTGTTAAGGTCAGATACAAGGATTTATCAGGCGGAAGTATATGTAGATGCGAAATATCAGCTGATCGTGGATGTAGTGCAAAGAAGACCAGTGATGAGAGTAATGAATCAACAGGGAGATCAATATTATGTAGATCAGGCCGGGCACTATATTAGACAAGTCCCATCGAGAGCTTCTCGTGTCGTAGTGATTACGGGATATGTAGAATCTTATGGCTCGGATAAAGACCTGGCTAAACTGCCCCGACTAAAAACAGCGTATGATGTGACTTCTGAAATTGGAAAAGATCCGGTTATTAAGGCACTAATTGAAAGCATTCACTTTGAAAAAAACGGACGGATTATATTAACTCCTAAAGTGGGGAATGAAAAAATAATCATTGATCATATAGATGAGTTGGCAGAGAAGTTAGCAGATTTAAAAGATTTTTATAGACAATTAGCCCGGACAAATGGCTGGGACAAATATGATGAAATAAATATTTCGTACAAGAATCAGGTTGTTGTGCGAAACTACAAAAAACCCTAACAATTGAGATATGAAGCAAGATACTACAACTAACTATGAGGACGTCATCGTTGCGATAGATATCGGAACGACGAAAGTCTGCGCTATTGCGGGTCGTAAAAATGAATATGACAAAATAGATATTGTCGGTGTAGGTACCGTAGTATCTGAAGGTGTCTCCCGTGGTGTCGTTTCTAATATAGATAAAACAGTAAAAGCAATACGTGAAGCAATTGATATAGCCGAGCGAAATTCTGGTATGAAATTCCGGAATATTCATGTAGGTATTGCTGGGCAGCATATTAAAAGTCTGCATCACCGTGGATTGTTGGTTAGAAGTGATGTTAACACAGAAATATCAGAAGATGATGTAGATAAGCTTATCAATGACATGTATCGTCTTGTCTTACCTCCTGGTGATAAGATTCTTCATGTCATTCCACAAGAATTTTCTGTGGATGATGAACAGAATATTATTGATCCAATAGGTATGTCTGGTGTTCGGTTAGAGGCTAATTTTCACATTATTACAGGCCAAATATCAGCATCTAAGAATATTCTGAGGTGTGTAGAAAAGTGTGACCTCGATGTCGTGGATATGACTCTGGAACCGATCGCGTCAGCATCAGCCGTACTTTCGGATGAAGAAAAGATGGCTGGAGTGGCACTTGTAGACATTGGAGGAGGAACTACAGACATTACAATATTCAAAGATGGGATTATCAGACATACTGCTGTGATACCTTTCGGAGGGAATGTTATCACAAAGGATATTCAGGAAGGATGTACCGTCATGCACGATCAGGCGGAAAAACTCAAAGTTAAGTTTGGATCTGCCCTTGCAGATGAAATTTACGATAATCGAATAATAACTATTCCTGGGTTTAAAGGTCGAGAGCATAAAGAACTTTCAGAGAAAAACCTTTCACGCATTATTCAAGCAAGGATGGAAGAGATTTTCTCCTATGTTTTCTGGGAAATAAAAAGATCCGGATATGAGAAAAAATTGATTGCTGGTCTTGTCTTAACAGGTGGTGGTTCACTACTAAAACATGTTAACCTGTTAGCAGAATATGAGACAGGATTGGCATGTCGCAAAGGGCAACCGATAGAACATCTAGCCCATGGATATAGTTCAGCTCTGGCCAGCCCAATATATGCAACCGGAATAGGATTGTTAATTCACGCCATTAATAATGAAGAAATGAAACAAGAAGTAAAAGAAGCACTTGATCACCCGGAGGAATGGGATGTTTCTCCCCATTCGGACGATTTGAGTGCCAACAGATGGTATAAGAAAATATTTACTTATACAAAGGAATTTTTTGAGGCCACCCCGGATACCGATTTTTAAATTGCGCTTCCCAAGAGCGTAACCCGATTTTAAATTATAAATAAAGATGACTAAAAATTATAATACCGATCCCAATCGATTTAGTTGGAAAGTCATATTCGATAATTCTAAAAATGATACAATATGTCATTAGAATTTGATTTTAAAAAGAGAACTGGAACTATTATTAAAGTCATCGGAGTAGGTGGCGGAGGCGGAAATGCCGTTGGCAATATGTACCGTGAAGGTATAAAAGGTGTCGATTTTGCAATTTGCAATACTGACATTCAAGCATTGGAAAATAGCCCAATTGAAATGTGCATTCAGCTTGGTCCCCATCTCACAGAGGGTCGGGGAGCAGGATCTAAGCCTGAAGTCGGAAAGCAAGCTTGCCTCGAATCCGCTGATGACATTAAAGCTTTTCTAGATGATGGGACTAAGATGGTATTTGTCACCGCCGGTATGGGTGGAGGTACGGGTACCGGCGCAGCCCCGGTTGTAGCAAAAGCTGCAAAAGAGATGGGGATACTGACAGTTGCAATTGTAACGTTGCCTTTCAAATTTGAAGGAATGCGCAGACAGAGGTATGCCATAGAAGGATTAGAAGAGTTGAAGCAGAATGTCGATGCCTACCTTGTGATTTCCAATGACAGATTGTGTAAAATGTATGGAGACCTTGGCTTGTCAGATGCATTCGCTCAGGCCGATGCTATATTAACTACTGCAGCAAAAGGTATTGCCGAAATTATCACTGTTTGGGGAAACATAAATGTTGACTTCGAAGACGTGAATACTGTCATGAGAGGTTCTGGTGTAGCCATTATGGGCAATGCTGTAGCCGAGGGTGATAACCGAGCTCGAAAAGCCATTAGTGAAGCTATGAATTCACCTCTTTTAGAAGATAATGATATTCGAGGTGCACAGCATATTCTCTTGAATATTACTTCTGGAAAAAGTGAGGTTACAATGACCGAAATTGGAGAAATTACTGAGTATGTTCAGGAGGAAGCAGGATACGGTACTAACTTGATATGGGGTAGTGGTCATGATCCTTCATTAGGCGAGAAGATAAGTGTTACACTTATAGCTACAGGCTTTAAGACAAATCATGTAACTGAAACTAAAATAGTCGATGAGAAAATTAGAATTCCCCTTGATGAATCTAAAGGATTGACAGAGCAAAATGGATTTTCTTTGGGGCTTGAAGAAAATGCGAGCACCAATACATTCGATTTTGAAGAGGATGATGTAAGGAAAACTATTGAAGAGTTAAATAACAACTCTGAATACTATGCAAGTCCAAAAGTGTCGAATGAGAAAGACGAAGAGGGATCTGATGATCCTAAAGATCATTATCACAAAATGGAACAGGCCAGAAGATCCTATATGCGTAAAAATCTTACGATGAGTTTGGATAATCCTAAACTGATAAATGAAATGGAAAACGAACCTGCATATAGAAGAAGAAATGTGGTGCTCGATGATACCAAAGAATTAAAAGCGAGGGCTGACCTGTCCAGATTTGAGATTAGCCCTGATGAGGATAAACCGTTAAGGCAATCAAATAATTCATACCTCCACGAAAATGTTGACTGACTTAAATAAGTTTAACAATAATATATTAAAAAAAATTAATATATATTTACCTACATGTTATTAAAGGTTTATATATTAGCAAAATAAAAATATATACTCGTATGACAGTCCGCCGAAGGGCGGAGTAATTAAAAAGGCGAACAGAAAAACGTTCTCAATTCTCAATTTGGAAAGCTGTCGAAAGGATGTGGTCCTTACTGTTAGGGGGCATGTCTGAGTTGGATGGACTAATGATGGATTTCGTCTTTTTATTATATCTTTTCCTTTTTATGAGATTGGTTTATTAAAAGGACCCCGACTCTCCGTCGGGGTTTTTTAATTGTGCAATTGTAAGCAATTTCATTTTCTTAAATGCAAGGTTGATAATGGGAGATATTAGCTGATGATAAACCTTTGTCCTGGAGATCAACAATCGAATGTGTGGGGATATCCACAAGGTCTTTTGGAATAGATTTCTTAAACCTAAAGCTTTTACGGAATGTGAATAAATCTATTCGGTATATAAAAGTGACAAGGAGATGTCTAATACGTGGGTTGATTTCTGGTATCCATCCGCATCCGTCCTTGCATCTTCATTTTGCCCATTCTAATCTAGTGATAGAACCTGGATCACAATAAGAGATAAAGATAAATTACAAAGAATTTGATCAGGATTTTTTGATTTCAGAATTGAATAAGAAATGCAACTAGTTTCACAATGCTTAATTTGATCCTGTAAATCCTCAGTTTGCCCACAGATAAATAGAAATACGTGAATTTTTATTTTATAAAAAGATTCTTAGTACCCAGATTAAGTGGCCAACAACCATTCTTGCCGGAAGCCCAAAATGATTGATTACTTAATCTCCGCAGCCCGAATATTAGATTTCGCATAGATAAATGACAATACCTCTTTCTGGACCTCAGCCCAATGATCATTTTTATAAATGGATCCGAGGACATGATTACCCGATTCAAATGCTTCAAATTCGGTTTTATTTACAGGAGTAGCAATGCCTTTTTGAAATTCGAGGATGGCAGATATGGAAACGACGGGATCCTGAACTTCTTCATTTTTGTAATAATATCCGCAATAGACAGGTATTTTAATCTGGTCAAAATATTCTTCTTGCATGGTTTGATCCATTAATGATTGTAAAGCGATCAGGCCATTCGTATGATGAATGTATGACCAATATGGCTTGGCGTTTTGAAAGGATGTCAGATCTCTATGTTCGCCTATTAATTGATATGCGAGTTGTCTTCCCCATGGACCAGTCATTAGAGTGGCTGCCGCAGATTTTAATTCGATATTTGGCGAAAGTAAAATGATAGATTCTAATCCCGGGTCTCCGGCAGCAAGATAAATGGCTAATGTTCCGCCAGTAGAGCATCCCATTAGTATTACTTTTTCACCTATAGATTTTCCGATCGCAACGGCTTCCTTAGCTGACTCCACTAACATTTTGGGTGTAAGATTTTTCATTACTTCCATGTCATGCACACCATGTTCGGGAAGCCGGGGTAGATATAAGTTGGCTCCGATTTTTTGGCTAATATTTAAATGCATAGGGTGCCCTTCACCCAGGCTTGCAGTAAAACCATGTAAGTAAACTATACTATATTCAGTTTTAGAAGGAATACTGTCTGCCCATATTATACGTGCTTCATTATCTTCCTTGAGATTGGCAACTTTTGATTCCCTTTCGCGAAGGAAATCGTCTAATTCTAATATATCAAATATTTGTGTGGAGGGCGTATTATTTACTTTTTCAAATTGCGGCCGCGGTCCTAAAACAAATAGTATTGCAATTAGACTAAAAATAATTAGAAAACCCTTTAGGATATTTTTAATCATTTGAAACTCTTTGAAACAATTAATTCTTTGCTCCCGTGATTATAAAACCCCTCTCCTGATTTCCGACCTAATTTTCCAGCGGTTACCATATTGACTAATAGGGGAGGCGGCGCATATCGATTATCCCCCATCCCTTCTTGTAATACTTTGCAAATATTAAGACAAACATCCAAACCAATAAAATCGGCTAATTGAAGGGGACCCATTGGGTGGGCCATCCCTAATTTCATAACATTGTCTATCTCCCTGACGCCAGCTACTCCCTGAACCAAAGTCGTGATCGCTTCAATTATCATGGGCATCAATAACCGGTTGGCAATAAATCCGGGGTAGTCATTGACTTCAACGGGAATTTTACCAATCTCTTCTGATAACTTCATTATGGTCTGGGTCGTTTCGTCTGATGTATCATATCCGCGAATGACTTCCACAAGTTTCATAACCGGGACAGGGTTGAAAAAATGCATACCGATCACTTTTTCGGGGCGGGCAGTCGCGGTTGCAATTTTCGTGATTGATATACTCGATGTATTACTTGCGATTATGGAGGAAGAAGGTGCTGCTTTATCTATTGTCTTGAATATAGTTAGCTTAAGTTGTTCATTTTCTGTTGCCGCTTCGATGACTAGATCAGCTTCTTGAACGCCTTCGGAAAGATTGGTGTTTGTTTTTATATTATTTATTGTATTGACCAAATCATCCTGGGTAATATACTCTTTGGATAACATCCTGCCCAGGTTTTTTTCTATCGTTGTCATACCCTTTTCAAGGGCACTTTCGGATATATCTATAAGGTCAACTTTATATCCATTCATCGCAAATACATGTGCGATTCCATTACCCATGGTACCCGCACCGATTACAGAGACATTTTTCATGTTTTCGAAATTTTTCCGCAAAGGTAAAAGAAGCAAGGAAAGTCCTATGGAACAAATTGCCGTAAATATGTATGACTTTGTTTTAAGGCCGCGATTCTTTTTTGATAACTCCCTTCGAAAGCCCTGTCTTCTACTTCGACGCACACAGCCCCAGTATATCCTGATGATGTTAATTCAGAGAAAAATTTACCCCAATCCACGTCACCCATACCTGGTAATTTGGGTGTATGCCATAGGTTAGGAGGAGACATAATCCCATATTCATTGAGCTTTTCTTTATCAATCCGAACATCCTTGGCGTGAATATGATGCAAGCGATTTGGGAATCTTTTTATTGGTTCCAGGTAATCCATGTGTTGCCAAATCATATGGGAAGGATCGTAGTTCAGACCAAAATATTTACTAGGTATCTCCTTCCAAATCTTTTTCCATATTGCCGGCGTAGTTGCCATATTTTTACCTCCCGGCCATTCATCATCTGTAAATAACATAGGACAATTTTCTATGCCTATATTAATCTTTAGTTCGGTAGCCAAACGGATTATTGGCGTCCAGATTTTTACAAATCCTATCCAATTATCATCCACTGATTTAGTGTGGTCTCTACCGATAAAAGTATTAACGGTCGAAAGGCCTAGTTTTGACGCAGCTCGAATGACTTTTTTCACATGGGCGGTATATATTCTTCGCTCACTGGCGTCAGCACTTAATGGATTAGGGTAATATCCTAGGGCACTGATATTAATACCATATTTTGATGAAAGTGCAAGAATTTTATCAACTTCCTTTTTTCCTGTTTTCGTTACATCAATATGAGTCACACCAGCATATCTTCTTTCTGCCTTACCGGGTGGCCAGCACATAAGTTCAACACAGTCATATCCAATATCGGCTGCAATCGCAAATACTTCTTCAAGATCCTGGTCAGGAAGAATAGCAGAAACAAATCCCAGTTGCATAATCTTTAAATATAAATTTTAAAATAGAAGAATGTGGAGGTCACTTTTCATAATTTATTTTCTACAACTTTCTTAATTCCTTTTTTAAAATTTTTCCTGTTGCGCTCATAGGCAAGCTATCCACAAATTCAATAATTCTTGGATATTTATAGGCTGCGAGCTTATTTTTAGTGAATTCTTTCAATTCATTTTCGGTAATAGTAGCTCCAGCTTCTCTAACTACAAAAGCTTTTATTTCTTCTCCCATCTGTTCATGAGGTACACCAATAACTGCAACAAGTGATATTTGATTATGTTGGATCATAACCTCTTCTACTTCTCGCGGGTAAACATTTAAGCCTCCTCTAATGATCATATCTTTGGTTCGATCTACGATAAAATAGAATCCATCATTATCCATGATAGCCACATCACCAGAGTGCAACCAGCCGTCAGTAAGCGTTTTTGCATTCGCTTCCGGCTTATTATAATAACCTTTCATGACATTATGGCCGCGATACCACAATTCACCTTTTTCTCCTTGTGCAACATCTTTCCCCTCATCGTCTACAAGTTTGACTTCAACGCCCCAGACAGGCGTACCGATAGATCCTGGTTTGGTCCCTATATCTGCCTGATTAAATGTGACTATTGGTGAACCTTCGGACATACCATATCCTTCTAAGATATTTACGCCAAAGCGCTCTTCGAAATCTTTTAATACTTGTACAGGCAGAGCTGCTCCTCCCGAAGCCGCGACTCTCAGATTTTCTGATATTTTTTTATAATTAAATTTTTCTTCCTTATAGTTGAGCAAACCCCAATACATAGTCGGAACACCAGCGAATACTGTAATTTCGTGTTTTTCTAATAATCCAAAAACTGTTTCTGCATCAAACCTTGGAAGCAGTATACTATGTCCACCACCGTAAGCCACTGCATTCATTAGACAAGACATGGCGAAAATATGGAAGAGTGGCAGGACTATAAGTGCTTTATCATCCTTATTTATGCTAAAAAGGTCCCTGGCTATTCCAGCATTTAATAATAAATTGGCATGAGATAATTCAGCACCTTTGGGTTTTCCTGTTGTTCCGGAAGTATAAATGATCAAGGCAGTGTCTTCTGCAGAAGTTCTGGTGGTTTCTAATTTAGGCGATTGCCCGGACATCAGCATGCCCAATGTTTTCAATGCTGAGATAGGAGAATCATCTGTTGGGAGTGCTGTAATTATGAACATATGAGCACACTCTTTTGCTCGTTGAAATCCGGCATATCCCATTTCCCCCATAGGTAAATCAGGTGTTCCGCTAAAACAAAAATATGCCTTGGCATCACTGTCATTGAGATGATAGGTGATCTCATCCTCTTTTAGTAAAACACTTAAGGGAACAACAGTAGCAC
Organism: Saprospiraceae bacterium; assembly: GCA_029262975.1. Taxonomy (GTDB): domain Bacteria; phylum Bacteroidota; class Bacteroidia; order Chitinophagales; family Saprospiraceae; genus JAJRXG01. The sequence goes on along the minus strand of JAJCYJ010000794.1, from coordinate 6,968 downwards.
CAGCTTTCAAAATCCCAAAATATATCATTGGGAAATAGGGTAAGTTGAGACAACTCAAGGCGACTTTGTCTCCTTTTTCAATTCCTATATTCTTTAGTCCATTCGCAATCTGATTAGCTGCACCGTTCACTTGGGCATAGCTTAATGTAGTGTCGCCAAAGGTAAAGGCAGGTTTGTGGCCATACTTAAATGCTGATGCTTCTAAGATTACTGATAAATTGAGCATATTTCTGGAAGTTTTTTTTTAGGAAGACCTAAATTAATAAATAAGAGTTTTAAGAAACGAACAAATGGAACAATAACTACCTTACTGCGAAATAATATCATGGAGTTTAATTGGATCATTCTCTTTTTCGCATCATTTATACCGCTAATTATTGGTCTTGGTTGGTTTCATCCGAAAGTCTTTGGAAGCACGTGGCAGAAAACTGTTGGCCATAGCGAGGATGTGATAAAATCGGGAAATAAGACTGTTCTAATATTGCTCTGTTATTTCTTCAGTCTATTAATGACAGTCGCAATAATGAGTTTGGTGATTCATCAATTTAGTATTTTAGGTGTCTTGGAAGGCAGTCCTGGCTTTTATGACGACAATAGCGACGTTCAAAAATACTTGAGCGACTTTATGAGCCGATATGGGAATAATCATAGAAATTTTGGACATGGAATGGTTCATGGTGTAATAGCAAGCGTCACTTTTGCTTTACCTCTGATTGCCATCAATGGCTTATTAGAGAGAAGAGGTTGGAAATATATATGGATACTTTTCGGATATTGGCTTCTTAGCTTAGTCTTTATGGGTGGAGTTATTTGTCACTTCATGTAACAGTGTGGACGAAGCATGAAGAGTAGTAATAAAAATACTTACAAATAATTGGAACTAATTAAAATTGGAAAGTATACATTATCAATGCATTCTTGCTCCTACTGAAGACAGGATTGCAACATCATTTTTTCTAATTTGTGCTTCGGACGTTGATTCCTTTTAATTAGATCTGCCAGAGTTGGAATAGCCGATACAGATGGGTTTCTAGTCTTTTGGACGTTAGGTAGAACGAAGTCCTTTATATTCAGTTCATAATTATTCATTTCAAATAATCTGCCGGTAATAGCATGGATCCTGTTTTCATTTACCTGATGAAATATAAACTTGGGTATTAGGAATGACCTCGTGAGAAAAGTAAAATTGGGCATTTGTTTGCCAGGAATTTCAGATTTCCAACCAATAGTTGTTGAATTGTTGTAAGCTACTTACATCAGAGATTTCTGAGAAAGATGAGGATTCTCGGATCAAAAAAATTTAATATAATCGTTTCATGCTTATTTGTCATAGGAGAAGTTTTGAAGAGCATGTCATTTTATTTTTGAGTGAATAAGCGATATAATCTCTTCAATATTATTTGGGTCGACGTGCATGAAGTCGGCATTTTTAAACCAGGTCATTTGCCGTTTTGCATAATTACGTGTGTGCTGTTTAATTTTTACGATTGCATCAGGTAGCGTCATTGTTCCATCCAGAAAATTGAAAATTTCTTTATACCCAACCGTATTTAGACTATTGTAAGACCTCAAAGGAAGGAGGGAGCGAACTTCATCTACTAGTCCGTCTGAGATCATCCTGTCTACGCGCTCATTGATGATTTGATATAATTGTGCTCTCGGTATTCTCAAAGCAAGGGAAATTGTTTTAAACGCACGTTTTGCAGGCTCCTTCGACTGAAATGAACTGAAGGTCTGTCCGGATTCACGAATAACGGACAAAGCTCTTATTAGTCTGTGTGGATTATCGAGGTCTACCTGAACGGCATATTCAGGATCTTTTTTTGTTAATTCTTCCTGAAGGGGTTGAATCCCTTCTAGCTCGTAGAGCTTATTATAATAAGATTTCGTTTCAGTTCTGACCTCTGGAAATGAATCGAGGCCACTTGTGATTGCTTTGAGATATAACCCTGTGCCGCCGACAGCAAGGACGATGTCGTTGGTACTGTGTAATTTTTTTATAATGTCCAATGCTTCTTGCTCGTAATGCCCAGCGCTATAAGATTCAGTGACTTTTTTATGACCGATTAAATAGTGAGGAATTCCTTCCATTTCGGTCTTATTGAGTCTTGCAGTTCCGATGCGCATTTCCTTATAGATTTGCCGGCTGTCAGCAGAAAGAATAGAACAATTGAAATGTCGGGCAAGTTGAATACCAACCTTGGTTTTGCCGGAGGCTGTTGGGCCCCCAAGGACAATGAGATATTTATTAACTTGAGTAATGGGTTCGACTTTGCATGCAAAGATATACCTTGAATTATTAATTTCAGGTTATCAAGTCATAAGTAATGATAGATAGATTATTGCCGTTCAGATGACTTATAATTAGGAGAAGAATAAAGTATATTTCAGACCAATTATGCGTGTTGCGTTTCTTTTTCTCTAACAAAAAGTGCAAGGAGAAGAGCAAGCAAAAGATAAACCACAACACCATTAACAAATGTAAGTGCAAACGCGTGCCATGCGAAAGGGTAGGATTGAGGCTGGATTTCTCCGCTCTCTCTTAATTCCCTAATTTTATCTATTGCAGCTTCCTGCTCTGCTTCGCTTTGACCGGCCATTCTGGCTCCCAATCGTGCACCAGACTCTTGCATTTCAATTTCATAATTTCTGAATGATTCTTTCATTTCTTCGTTATTCGCATACATAAGACAGTTGAAAACTCCAGAGAGAAGAAGTGACACAAGAAATGCCATAAATAATTTCTTGACTGCTTGACCATATCCAAGTCTTCCTTCTTCTGGGTCTCTTAAGTACTTACGACCCAAAACGATGGATAGAATGATGGTAATAAGTATACTCACGCCAGCTCCTTTTAAAGTAAAAAGAAAATCTGGACCAAGGGCATATCTGTAGATGAGTGAGAGCAAGATTCCAATGGCCGTAAGAATTAATGCTAATTTTAAAATGTTTTTCATTCTTTGATTATTGCGAATTGCAAAGAAACTAAATTTTGCGAAAAGGAAGGAATTTTTCTAATTCCGGACAGTCATCTATACAATCACCATTATTTCGGTTTTTTTTGATCTCAATGAGGTGAGCACCTTCCTTTAAGTTTTTTATTGGGAAATAACACAACAATCCTTGAGCATGACGATTAGGATGAGTATAAAACGAGCATTCTAGACTATCAGTGAAAAGGACATCATCAATTCGAACCTTGTAATTTGATAGGATTGCGTTTAAAGCTTTCTGTAATTTTTGGTCAGCAAAATTCCTTTTTCGAAGGTCATATTTGTTTTCTATTTCTTTGCGTAATTCTGGGATACTTTCCGCATTAAAATCTTTGAAATATTCAATTTCTTTGGCAAAATCTATACGATCAGTACTATCAATTTCATCCTGCTCCTCTCTGACAATATGTAACATTACCCTGGTCTCCTTTGTCTGATTTTCAATATAATGCTCTAAAGCCGGGTCCTCCAGTCGTCCGGCTGAAAAAAGACGGTGTCTTAATCCTGCCTTTTTAAATGCAGAAATATCAGGATTTTGACGACTGATCAATTGGTTGTCGTTCCTTAAATATTTTAAAAATAACTTACCATAATTTTCTGATAATTCATATGCGTTCAGACTTGCAATAGATATAGAAGACTTAATTTCTGGTCGATCAAGATTGGAAAAAGTACTATGATATTCTGTTCGTAAGTCGTCATAATTATTCCAATTTATAGCATACTTATCAATAAATTGATAATATCTGGAATCTCCTGAAAAAGGTGGAATAAACGAATGTTTTTCTAATGACAACTGACTGAAGCCAAAGATTAAAATAAGCGTATATGGTAAAGCCATGTAGAATAATCGCCTCGTATATTTATTGTCTATGAAATTTAGTAACAGTGGTCTGTAAATGAACGATAGTGATATTGTACTGAAGAAACGATACAACCAAAGATAGATAATGGAAAAAGTAGGGTCCTTTACTTTTTTAAATCCTCCCAGTGTAAAGAAATCTATTAAAACCAACAATCCTAAACCATAAAACAAGCCTCCAAATATTAGAACGAAAGGGTTTGGGCCCTGAGCGTCAGGATAAAATATATTATTGCCTGTAGAAACTATTATACCAAAAACGAGATTTACTAATACAAATGAAAAGAAGAGAAAAAAGAGAAGAAAAGTAAATGAAAAAATCACACTGCTTAATCTTTCTAACCGCTCTATGTAGTCGTCAAAACTTCCAATTCTTCTTTTAAAATAGTTTTTAAATGTGTCCGAATAGTTCAGTTCGTCAAAATCGATATCTCCGGATACATAGCGCAATCCAATAGCACCTATCCAAAGACCTCTTAGTATGATATGAATAAGTAGATTAATAAGAAAAATGGACCACCCGGACCAAAGAACAAAGACTAGTGCTGTACCATAAAAAATATATGGATCAACTACATTTGTTTCAACGTAATAGTCAAATTTTAAAAGTGTAGTACGACTTTCCCAAATTCCAAAAAGTGCTAATCCCGAAATAAGTAATTCTAATTGCCAGCTTTCTTGTTGCAATTTTTCAAGCCACTCTTTAAATACACTTTTATTCTTTTCGTTTGGGTTTTCTGTGCCAGACATAGTTGGTTAGTCAGTTTGAAATGATGAAAGTAAGTATTCTCCTTTAAATTTTTCTGGAGCCTGATTCCAAATCCAAAAAGCAAGGCCCATTAGGAAAATTGAGGCAAGTATAGAACCTTCAAATCCAAAAGGTCCACCCGTGAATACATCCGGCCCTGTCTCTGCAGAATCAATATAACTGTATACGTGTATCCCGCTTACTTCAAATCCAAAAAATGATCCCTGAAGAAAATTCCATCCTGTATGCAATCCAATCGGAGCCCAGATTTGATTATATCTGATGTAGAAGACACCAAGTAAAATACCAGCTAAGAAGATATTTATCAAGCTCAAGTATTGAATATTTGGATTTCCAATATGAAGCATTGTGAATACGAGTGAAGAAATAATTATACCCTTCCAGATCCCAATTCTGTATGCAATTGTAGAAAGGAGAAAAGCACGTACCATAAATTCTTCAACACTACTTTGAATTAAAAAGAAAAGTAAGAATCCGAGGAATAGATATCCATTAAAGTCGATGTTTTTAATTTCTATCCACCCTGATAAGTAGAGTAGCGCAAATCCTATTGATAACAATAGCGCTGCCCATAAAAATCCATTAGTTAATTGAAGAAAAGCGTGCTGCGAGGTAAGGCCAGAAAAACTGCGTGTTCGTTTAAAGATTAGCTGATGTACGATCCAAAGACTCAAGAATGAAGCAATCAGCCAGGGGAGGTAATCCGTGAGTATTTCGTGATATGGATCTGCAAGAGTACTGTCGGTAGCAGATTGTTCTCCTACATTTGGAAGGAGCATGATTAATGCTGTAAGCGTGACAAAAATTACACCCAGGAAGGAAAGAAAAAGAAGCACTTCTGCCAATATCATCCCATATTGTCTTAATGATCTGGCATTCTTCATAGCTGTCTACACAAATGATAAACTTAAGGATTCAAATTTATAAAGGAAACTTATTACGGCGATCTAAATAGCCTGTATTATATCATATTGTGTGATCACATGCATTTGATTGCTTTTATCTATTGATATGACCGCCGGCATCTCCTTAGTGATATATCGATTGAGATCTTTAATGGCAATCTCCTCAGATACAAGCGGGAATGGATCAGTCATAATGGCCGTAATGACTTTCTCCGTATTATGTAATGGATTTTCAAGTATAAAGTTTAATATTTTGCTTTCTGTAACAGACCCTACTATATCATCATTTTTCGTCACGGGCATTTGTGAAATGTCATTCTCTTTCATTAAATCTAATGCCTTTCGAACCGTTGCATTATGATCTATAGATAAAAAGACTTTGTCCGCCTTTTTGGCTATCAAATCTTTTACTTTGAGATCACGATCTAAAAAACCTCTTTCTTGCATCCATTCATCATTATAGATTTTACCGACATATCTACTCCCGTGGTCATGAAATATAATGACCACAACGTCGTCTTCAGTTAATTGATCTTTAAGTTGAAAAAGACCGGCTAATGCTGATCCCGCACTATATCCAAGAAAGATGCCTTCTTCTCTTGCAAGTCTGCGTGCGGCGATGGCACCATCTTTATCTGAGACTTTTTCGAAGTGGTCAATCAAACCAAAGTCAACGTTTTTCGGTAAAATATCTTCCCCAATACCTTCTGTTATGTACGGATAAATTTCTTTTTCGTCAAATTCTCCAGTTTCGTGATATTTTTTAAAAACTGAGCCAAAAGTGTCAATTCCCCATATTTTGACATGGGGATTTTTTTCTTTGAGAAATCGTGCGGTTCCTGAAACAGTTCCTCCAGTACCAACGCCTACTATAAGATGAGTTATGCGCCCATCGGTTTGCCGCCAAATTTCAGGACCAGTAGACTCGTAATGTGCCTCTCTGTTAGCTAGATTGTCATATTGATTACACCAAAAGGAATTTGGGATTTCGTTGCTTAACTTTTCAGCGACTGAATAATAACTTCGAGGGTCGTCAGGACGGACATCGGTAGGACAGACGATAACTTCAGCTCCGACAGCTTTTAGGATGTCGATTTTTTCCTTTGATTGTTTGTCGCTCGTTGTAAAAATACACTTATAGCCTTTTACTGCGGCTGCTATGGCTATACCCATTCCAGTATTGCCAGATGTACATTCTATTAATGTACCCCCGGGTTTGATTTTACCTTCGGCTTCGGCAACTGTGACCATTTTTAGGGCCATGCGGTCCTTTATTGAATGACCAGGATTATAAGTTTCAACTTTACCAAGAATTAGCCCGGGTATGCCGGCAACCGTTCTATTTAGTTTGATAAGTGGTGTGTTTCCTATAGTTTCTAGAACGTTATTTTTTATATCCATTTTTATTCTACATATGTAATCTCAACGAGAAATCTCCT
>JAJCYJ010000793.1 GCA_029262975.1 Saprospiraceae bacterium | reverse complement strand
CCTTTTCATTACGTCATTCTGCTATTGGTCGGTGCATTTGTGCTGGTGCGGTTTGGGGTGAAAAAAGTATTTGCTTAAATAATCGATAAAATTAACCGGTCAGACAGTTGATACAAGGGGTCATTAACTCAATTTATATTTCGCTTATCCGGTGGTGCTTTCTGAAAGGTCAAATCTATTAAAGATTTGTGCTAATTGCTCGTATCTATCGGGGTCAAAAGAGGCCGTTCGATCTGGGTATAACCAATAACAGAACACCAATAAATCAAGTCTGTTGACCCACGAAACCCCTAGCGCAGCTATGATAACTTCCAGCACAATGCCATGAGCATCAGCTATATCACCTGGAGTCAGAGAGACTACTTCGGGATATGACAGCCTGGGATAGAGCATGATAAATGATTTTACAGCCATAAACAATGCCGTATTAACATAGAGTTCAGGTTGAAAGAAACCATTAATCAATTGTTCTTTTGATAGTATGACCACCTTATCTTCCCAATATAATTCCATCGTATGCAGGGCTGGAATCTCAGGTGATCCAAATGCATGATTATACACTACAAAGTGATCGATGCCATCATAGAGATATTCATCAAGGCCAAGAGTAATTCGAATAAATTCATGTGAAATAATAGTCTTTACGTCCTCTTCCAATTGATATTCACGTTCGACTTTAAGGGTAAAATTTTTGATATGGTTAAATGCAGATACTCTTGTCTCGAAGATCTCCTTTTCTTCATTGTTGAGCGGGGCATAGAATTTTGAATAGCGCGCCACCCAGGACCTCAGGGCTTTATCAAGCGGAGGCGGTCTTCGCTTCCACCACCAAATATTTATTTGCGCATTAAATACGTAGATCAGCGTCAGGGCGATCAATGAAAACAAAACTGCGATTGTCTTTGGCCCGGTAAAATCAAATCCTCCGTAGGAAAATGCGAAAATCAAAATGATTGCAAATGGAAAAGCTATTAATCTGGACAGAGAATGGGTCATAGTCTGCTAAGAAAGTATTCTTATTCTATTCGCAAGAATTTTCTATCCTAAGAAATATTTCATGAGCATAGTTTTTCAAAAAATAATCTCTAGATGAATCAGGACCATCAGTGATTTTTGGCGTTCTGAAATATCATTAGATATACTTTTTATTGAAAATATGCTCGTCAAAAAGTCTAACATAGCAGTCATATAACAACAAAACCCGGCCAAAAAGACCAGGCTTGTATTCTGTGGTACCTCCAGGAATCGAACCAGGGACACCAGGATTTTCAGTCCTGTGCTCTACCAACTGAGCTAAGGTACCTCCTGCACACATGCTTGTGTGCTCAAAAAGACTGCAAATTTATTCTCTTTTTTAGTTCATGCAACTAGAAAGGCATAATAATCATTTAGATAACATATATTTATAATATGAATGTATACCAGTCTTGTCTCTCCACGCCTATCGGAAATCTATTGATAAAGGCCACAGATAAAGGATTAACTGAGGTTTCGCTGACTGAAAACATACATCTTCTGACATCAAATCCCAACGATATTTTACTTCAAACTAAAATTCAATTGGAAGAATATTTTAGTGGAGAACGGACCACTTTTAATATTCCCATGGATATTGAGGGATATTCTGAATTTTTCCAGAGCGTCTGGCAAGCATTACTCAATGTGCCTTATGGCCGAACAAATACATACTCTGATATAGCTAAAGCGATCGGTGATTTAAAAGCAGTTCGGGCTGTGGGATTAGCCAATGGCAAAAATCCCATTGCTATTATCGTGCCCTGTCATCGGATCATCGGAAAAGGAGGCAAGCTCGTTGGATATGCATGGGGACTGGAGACTAAAAAGTGGTTGTTACGACATGAGTTAGCACACGCCCCGGTACCTGAGCACATGCTCTTCTGATGGATGATTCTTTTTATATCAGTCAGACCAGAAGGTGGATTGAAAAAGTGGTTGTAGGATTGAACTTATGCCCCTTCGCAGTACAGCCTTTTCAGAATAACAAAATTCATATTAAAGTGAACAGTGAAGATCAGTCTTCTCCTATAATCAATGATGTACTCGAAGAATCATTACACCTATCAGCTTCAACCAAATATGAGACTTCCTTTATTATCACACCTAATATACGCCTTGGATTTGAAGCATACTATGACTTTGTATCGGACATCCAGGACTTAATTCAAAGTGCATATAATGTATCGATGATGCTCATCGTATTTCACCCGGAGTTTCGATACGCAAATAGTGACTACGATGACACCGGTAATGCCACTAATCGATCTCCCTTTCCTATGATTCATCTCTTAAAACAAAGCAGTCTTGATGAGGTTAGCACTTCTAATTATGACATTGGCGCCATGTTAGAAAAAAATAGAATATTGTTGGGAGACATGTCCTGGGATGAAATTAGATCACTTTACCACTAAGTACTACATTCGCCATTCATGCAGCGATATGCCTTTTATCTCGTCATTGGTGCAGCCATTTTATCCGGAGTAAGTGGGGTAATTGTAAAATATATGGCTATTCCGGCCACAAGTATGTCATGGATCCGGATGACAACACCATCGTTATTGGTGGGACTGTATCTATTATACAAGGGGAAAAATATTTTGCGGGCCGGTTATAAAATG
>JAJCYJ010000792.1 GCA_029262975.1 Saprospiraceae bacterium | reverse complement strand
CCGTGGCTGCAGGTATGATAATTTGAATTTAAAAAGTACTTTGACTGTCATGGATGATTTGCCGATAGTCATTTCTGGTTTTGGGAGATCAGGGACCACATGGCTTTCAGATATTCTTTCAAAAGTTATTGGTGGTTTGATATTGTTTGAACCTTTCCACCCAGCAGTCTATCACCGATCTCATAGACTATGTTATGCTCAAGATGACCAGGTCGTCGACGATATGTTATCTCATCTTGATAATTGTCTTCATGACACACCGGAAAACTTTTGGCTTCTTAGAAATCACTTAAAAGAACCGATAGATAAAACATCAACTTCATTCGTAAAATATATATGGGAGAACTCTCGGATTCTTGGATTCAAGACGATCAGGAGCAATCACTTGCTTCATCATTTTCATTTAAGATTAAATGCAAAAATTATATTTATTCATAGACACCCGTTTGCGGTTCTTAGCTCAATCCGCTCTAGAAAAAACTTTTGGAAAGAATATGGTTGGGTATGGCACCTCGATCATTTCTATATTCGAACCCTGACTAAGCGACACTTCAGAAAAGAGGATATTGAATTCATATTAAACTTAAAGAATAAGATTAAATCTAAGGATGAGCACATAATCCTTATGTGGGCCATCTCTCTAATCCTCACTTTTCGGCAAGCAAGATTAAGTCAGGGATATGTAGTTTCTTATGAATCGCTTTACCGTGATCCTTATACCAATATAAGAGACCTTCTTAGGTTTCTTGAATTCGAGGATTTGCCCATTCATCCCTCGCATATTTTTACACCATCATTAACTACACTCAACACTGTTCATCATCATCAAGTAAAGTTTCCAATTTCGAATGAAGATCTAAATAAACTTTTTTGGAAAGACAAAATAGGTGATGGATTAATTGAAAAACTTCTTTCAATTCTTCAACAAATTTTAGTGTTAGACACTGATGTCAAAGCCCTTGCTGAACGTTCTGGTTACCTAAGTGGTTCTTAAAGCCATTTAATCGCAAATTAAATATTCATTCTTTTCGTGGATTGTACTGCTATCAATATCTTCGTGTTTTGCTGTGTCAACATTTAATAACCAAAATGTTAATTTGAACCATGAATTTGAAAAAAACCTTAGTATTAGTCGTTGTTGCTGTACTTTTTTGCGTTTCGTGCGTAAGCAAAAAGTCTTTTGATGCGCTGCAAGCAGAGAAAAATGATTTGTCGACGAAATTGGATAATCTCCAAAGCCAGTTTACGGCATCAGAACAAGATATGCAACGAGAAATGGAGTCGTTAAAACAAGCGAATTCAAATTTGTCAAGCGAAAAACATGCATTGGATGCAGATTTAGCAAAAGTGAAAGGAGATCTTGAATCAAAATTAACCCAGGTTCAATCTTCTGTTGATGACAAGCAAAGACAGTTGGATGCATTAAGAGGTGATATAAATGAAGCCTTTGCAAGTGTAGAAGTAGCAGTTAGTTCCAGCAACGCGAGAATTAATGAAATTGAAAACTTCTTATATCTCGATCTTGACGATGAACTTAACTTCAGATCTGGTTCAAGTTCTGTAGACCCTAATGACAAGGAGACTTTAAAAATGTTGGCGGATATGCTCATCAACAATCCAAAAGTTGCCATGATTATTGAAGGGCATACTGATGGCCGAACTATAGCGACTGATAAATATCAGGACAATTGGGATTTAAGTGTAGCTCGTGCTACTGCCGTTGTGAGAAAATTGATAAAAATGGGTGTAAACCCTGAACAATTAATCGCTTCGGGAAGATCAGAATATATGCCTACTGATGATAATGAAACTTCAGATGGACGCAAAAATAATAGGAGAACAGAAGCTATAATCGTTCCTAATATTGGAAAACTTTATAGAATCAGTAAAGGATCAAAATAAGATTAAAGAAAATAATCATCGCAAGGCCGGTTTTAACAAGTCGGCCTTTTTTATTTTGGTAGCTTTTAAAAGGAAAACCTCTAAGGCAAAAGATTTTTTAAAAAGGATAGTTTTTTCATACTCTTCGAGCGCCTTAGAGGTCTTTACGTTAAGTGAACCAATTCACCTCTATAAAAACGGTTATAAGGCTTTGTTCGCTGCTTTTTATTCTCTCCTTTATCGGGAGCGTAAACCTGAAGGAAAAAAGATTCTTTCCTATGTGTATTGTATTCCTTATCTATTTCTCTGGTACTGTTAAGTCTGAATGATTTTAATACAGATGAAAATTGCTTATTTCTACAGTCTATTTCTTGTTTCACCGTTTTCGAATATAAGATCTGTTCTTCTATCCGCTCATTTTTAAAGGATAGCATATATGACTGGAGGCAGACTGCTGGAAGTTTGCTGCCGCCTGGGAGGAAAAAGTTTTTTTCAATACTCCCATAATCTTTAATCAGGCTCAGACTTTTTCTTAGACTGCTTTGATGGCTTCTTCCTGAAGAAAAGTAATCAGGAATAGCTACATGTCTGTGAATAATTTCTCCTTCATCATCCATATCAACTAATTCTGCCTGCCTGTTAATCAAAATTATGGCAGTTATAATTTCAGAATCAGATCCTCCATAGAGTTGGGCGGATAACATGAGGACAAAAATACTCACTAAGATTTTTATCCCATTTCTATGGGATGTAAGGATTTCTTTCATTCCTGTTCATTTCAAAATGACCGAATTCATGGGTAATGTCAATTCTTAGATATAAATTATTCTACTTAAGAATACTTCGAAGATAAGCATGCCTCCGATGGAAAGTCAATACTACTTGGTGGTTTATCTGTCAACATCAGTAAAAACACCATTATTTAACAACCAAATAGCCTTGTCATGTACGTTGACGTCTCCACTTAAGTCATAATCCTGAAAATAGTAACCTGAATGTTTACCATTGTCTCGTGCCCAAAGTGATACATCGTTCGAATTAATATCTTTAGCGGATTCAGGAGCTAAGATCTGGTCTCCGTTTCCGGAATACATTGCAAAAACTCCAGGTTGTATTTCTTTTTGGCCATTTCCTAAAAGACGGATATATGATTGATTGGCCCGGAAATCAAAACTTATAACGCCATCTTCCACAAGTATGGGCCTAGGAGTCATTACGGGTAAGTGATTTCTGTGTTCTATTACGGCATAATATTCTTCTCCTGTCATATCACAACAATCAAAAAATTCCGTCAGAACAATTTCCCCATTGGACATAAGTAGGCCAGGTTTTTTACAAACTGTTGATTCTACATTTGTTCGTGTCCTAAGGCTAATTAATACCCAGTCGACAGCATCACTTGGGTAGACTTTACTTGGACCATTGCCAAATGCATTATATTCTATCCCTTCATCTCCTGCATATAACCATGGTTGCTTATCATATGGTTGCCCTGCGTCTGTCGCAACACCTAATAAAGTAGTTGGTCTTTGGCCCGGTAAATAACCATATTTGTTGAGTAGGCTCTTCATTTCATCTCTATATTCACCGATTCTGCCAGACTGCAGTGGCCCTTCAAGAAAAACACTTAATTGTACATCTACACATACGCGATTAATACATGCCTCAGAAGAAGGATCAGGTATACATGGATCGAGCGGATCTGCATCACTATTATCTGAATAGCTGTCACCATCAGTGTCTATTACACCAAATGTAAAAGCATCATACCTGTTTGGAATGACACTAGAAGACGTGACAGTACCGGTATTAAATGTCTGTACCAATTCTGTATTGCCGAGGTTAACCCATTTTTCGCCATCCCATCCGACGACTACCAAATCTTTTACATCATCTACTAAGTTGTATATTTCACTGAATTCTGTCCAGAAGAGCGTTACCCTTGTTGATTGTCCGCCTGCTAAAGTCCAAAATTCTTGTGGCTGAATCTTAATAATATTGAAATCAACAGAGTCGATTGGGAAAATTCCCTTTGACTGATATTGCTCATCAAATTGAAGGGTTGAATGATATGTTGAGATAAAAATATCAAAAGGGTTTTCTCCCCGAACCTTTAGTTGAGATAAATGATCTCCATCTCCTAGTGGAAAAATAAAAGCCCCTTGACCTTGTCTAGCTATGGTGCCGTCTATATGTCTTGCGTCATTTGCCCCGCTGTGCGTGGCTCCTTCTATAAAAAATACCCGCTGTATGAACTCGTTGCGGTCTGTATGTACTATGCCATTGGAAAAATGAAGATTTGTCTTAATTCTAATATCTGTCTGCAAGTTTACATCACCAGGGTTGTTAATATCCAGAATGTTAAACTCCGTTGATCCTTGCCCAGAAATCTTCGTAGCAATACTATCACATGTTTTAATGTATTCATAACCAAATCCATCTCCCACGTGGCCGTCATTTTCAATATCTCCAAAAAAATACAGTCGCCCGTCATTTACATATTGGGCGTCGGCAATATTCGTGAAATTGCCATAAACAGCTTTGTTTCCTAATGTTTCAACATAGGCACTACCTATATTCGCCATGTCCCATTGCTCTGGAGGACATTGAGCATAGGAGAACTGATTGTCAATAATTGACAACAGACAAAATACAGAAGCTATTATATAAATCTTGCTAACTTTCAATATTGATCCTATTCATACTTCGGATCAATAAACAGCACATTTTGTGCCAGTTATGTATTACAATTATTTTTAATGTGACAAATTTTGAAAAACACGGCGCAACCAAATGGTTAGTTTATTTGTAATTATGTTATTCTTCCATCTTAGCTTCATAATAATTACTTAATGGACTCTAGCGTATGGTACCTGGAAAATATAGATGCTCAAGGTATCTTTTGTCCTAAAAAATTGACTTCAGGTAGTACTGGACATCATCATACCACTTTCGCTAAAGGTGAGTACATTTTTAAGCAACAAGAGTCCGCAGACAAAATCTATTACATCACTTCTGGCCGTGTTAAAATAGGCACTGCAGGAGAAGGTGAAAAATCTGTGACAAAGTCAATTCTGAACAGTGGCGAAATCTTTGGGGAGAAAGCATTGGTTGGCCAAACAACAAGAAGAGATTATGCCATGGCACTGGAGAAGACCGATGTCTGTATTATAAATAAAGATGAGATGAGTACTCTATTTAAAGACCATAATCCTCTTTATATATTCATTTTGAAATTAATAGGAAGTCGTGCTTTAAAAATAGAAAAGAGATTAGAGTCTTTGGTCTTTAAGGACAGTAGAAGTAGGATAATAGAGTTTCTTGTCGACCTGAATTCGGAAAAAGGTCAGCGGGTTGGATATGAATGGGTGGTAAGAAACTTTATAACTCACCAAGAAATTGCTAATCTTACAGCTACATCAAGACAAACGGTAACAACGGTGCTTAATGAACTTAAGTCGAAAAATCTATTAACTTTTAATAGAAAGCGTCTGTTAATAAGAGATCTTGAATTGTTATCAAAAGAATTGGCTGCAGTGTGATTTATGATATTCTGAAATTTTTTCTTTTTAAGGCTTCTGCTGAACGTGCTCATTCTATCGCAACAGCATTATTCAGGGTAACGAATGCAGTTCCCTTGATGGGACATTTTACGAGATGGATCTTTAGATTAGAACATCCGGATCTTATTACAAGACTCTGGGGTCTTGAATTTCAAAATCCTGTAGGTTTAGCTGCTGGTTTTGACAAGGATGGTAAATATATTAATGCAATGTCCTCTTTGGGCTTTGGGTTTATTGAGGTTGGTACGGTCACTCCGAAGCCTCAAATTGGAAATCCCAAACCCCGTCTTTTTCGTCTTCTGTCAGATCGTGCAATTATTAATCGCATGGGGTTTAATAATGAAGGAGTCGATGTGCTTGTAGAACGATTAAAAAAATTCAAGAATAGAAAAATAATAATTGGAGGAAATATTGGTAAAAATAAGGACACGCCTAATGATAAAGCGTATAAAGACTATTTGATATGTTTTAATAAGCTTTATCCATACGTGGACTATTTTGTGGTTAATATAAGCTCACCAAATACACCGGGTTTGCGATCTTTACAAGAAAAAGAACCGCTTAGGAAAATACTTACTGTATTGCTTGATTCTCGAAGCTTAAAGCAAAAGAGTAAACCTATTTTATTAAAAATTTCTCCGGATCTAAATCTCCAGCAGCTTAAAGATGTTATC
>JAJCYJ010000791.1 GCA_029262975.1 Saprospiraceae bacterium | reverse complement strand
TTATCATGACCATCATACTCAGTGCGATGGCGGCTATTGAGATTTTAACGATTAGGCTTGAAAATGATCCCCCTTCAGAAGTCCCAATCCGTCTGGCTATATATCGCTCAAAATTCATAATCAACGGCGAAGATAACGGCTTAAGTGATATAGCAGCATCATATCGGTAACTGGATAAATCTAACCAGCATAGTCGACTAAATGAAAATAAATCAACTGCTCTAAGCAAACTCACATGTCAATATTCTTAAAAGTACCCTGGTGCCCTCATCCAATTACCTGCATACGATGGTGTATATATGGATATTAGCTACTTTTGCCGAAAATCAGGATAGATGGATTTTATCAAGGAATTGAGGTGGCGAGAAATGTTACAAGATTGTACGCCGGGTGCAGATGATATTCTGGCTAAAAAGATGTGCACTGGGTATATTGGATTTGACCCAACAGCATCTTCACTGACAATAGGCAATTACGTTCAATTGATGATACTATCATTCTGGCAGCGGAGTGGTCATCAACCTATCTTTCTCCTTGGAGGGGCCACCGGCCGCATAGGGGATCCTTCAGGAAAGGACAAAGAACGGCAATTGATGACTGCAGAAGATCTTGATCGGAATCTAGAATTCCAACGTAGACAAGCTATGAAGTTCTTAAATTTTGACGAAGGGAAGAACAAGGCCTTAATGATCAACAATTATGATTTTTATAAAGAAATGAATGTATTGGACTTCTTGAGAGATGTAGGCAAGAATCTTACTGTCAATTATATGTTGAGTAAGGATAGTGTTAAGAATAGATTGGATACAGGTCTGTCATTTACTGAGTTCAGCTATCAATTACTACAAGCCTATGACTTTTTATATCTATATAAAAATTATAATTGCAAGTTTCAGATGGGAGGATCCGATCAGTGGGGCAATATTACTTCAGGTACCGAATTTATAAGACGCAATATTACCGATGGTAAAGCCTATGCTATTACTTCACCACTACTTACCAAAGCAGATGGTAAAAAGTTTGGTAAGTCAGAAGAAGGAAATATTTGGCTTGATCCAAAATTAACGTCCCCCTATAAATTTTATCAATTCTGGATAAATGCGGATGATGCCGATTTAAAAAAATATTATAGATACTTTTCTTTCAAAAGTCGTGAAGAAATAGAAACCCTGGAATCGGATTTGGCCCCCCGTGTACTTAAGAAAATTCTGGCTGAAGAAATTACAACCCGTATTCATACTGAAGAAGCCTTTCGGGCAGTAGAAGATGTATCGGATATCCTATTTAATAAGAACGCAACTTCTGAAAAATTGCAATCCTTGTCCAAAGAAGCCTTTGAAACAATCGGTCAGGAAATACCAAGTTTTCAAATTCCACTTGATATCGTTGCAAATCATACAAATATTGTTGATCTGCTTTCGGATCATACTACTATTTGTACTTCAAAAGGAGATGCCAGGAGGGCCATTCAGAATAACGCTTTGTCTGTAAACAAAAACAAAATTGCAGATCACAATTTTGAAATCACACCTGAAAACTTGATACTTGGGAACTTTATAATGATCGAAAATGGTAAGAAGAATAAGTACTTAATATCATTCTCATAAAAGTAACATCATCTTCGATCATATCCCACATATTATCGGTGTAACAGGCCGGAGCGGAAGCGGAAAAACCACCTTTGTTCGGAATATCCAAAATCACTTTGGTTCTGACATTGTGACGATACACACTATGGATAATTATTATAAAGCCAGGTCACATCAACTAACTGATAGTAAGGGATTTAAAAACTTCGATTTGCCTGGATCTTTTCATGAAGACAGATTTTGCGATGATTTAAAAACCCTCATTAGTGGTCAAAACATTCGGTTACAACAATATGAATTTAATAACGAGGGGAATACGGAGTATTTGCAAATAAAAACCGCTCCGGTTATAATCGTTGAAGGGCTTTTCATTTACTTCTACACTTCTATAAAATCACTGTTGCATTACAAAGTAATGGTCATGCTTCCATTTAAAGATGCTTATGATAGACGTCTGAAGCGTGATCAGAATGAACGCAATTATAAAGTGGAAGAGATATCACATAGGTATAACAATCACGTAGAACCAGCTTATCTCAAATTTATTGAACCTTATATCCCGGATATGGACCTTCTGGTTGACAATCAACTTAGTCTGAAAGAAGGAGAGCTGGTATTGAAGAAAAGAATAGAATACATTTTGTTGAATTCTTGACATATAATCAACAACATCGTGCGATGTCAAACTCGGATCATCAATGCTTAAATATCTAAAAGTTGATTTCTAAAAAACAATTTCTCAACGTGGTCCTAATTCCTAACGTCCTGAGGATTCTAATCTGTGCAGACAAATAAAATGAAACACACTGGTGATATTCATAATTATTTTGGAAGATTAAAAAAATGATCCGTTATAGTAACTTGTAATGACAAGAAGCATCTGAATATATTCTAACAAAATATCCCTATTTTACTTCAGAACCAAGTTTAAGTTATGAAGTGTCCCACTCAACTTTTGATTATTGTACTTATATTTTCAGGTGGATGTAAATTATCTGAATCAAGCGAGGAAGGTACCGTTTCAAAAGCCTTTCAACTTAATAATCCCCAGACCGTTTCTTTGCTCGGCAAATCATTGAGAAGTCCGGAGCCTTCACCCGAACTAACACTAAGATGGCAAGAAAAGGCCGACAACTATAAGCAGGATTCCACAAAGATTGATAATATCATATGGTATGGGCGTTTTACTGCTTATATGGGAGACCATGTTGAAGCAATAAATATATATACTAATGGCATCCTCTTGCATCCTGATGATCCGCGACTCTTTCGCCATAGAGGTCACAGATACATCACTTTGAGAAAGTTTGAAAAGGCAATTTCAGATTTGAATCATGCTAAAGCATTAATAGCAGGGGCAGAAAATCAAATCGAACCTGATGGTATGCCAAATGCTCAAAATATTCCGGTGAGTACATTGCACGGGAATATTTATTATCACCTCGGATTGGCTTATTATCTAGCCGGGGATCTCAACAGTGCACTAAGTGCATATGAATTATGCCTTGCTACTTCTCAA
>JAJCYJ010000790.1 GCA_029262975.1 Saprospiraceae bacterium | reverse complement strand
TTCTTTAATTGAAAGAATGTGATACTTCCATTTCAATTAATTTGAAATTCGTGTTATGGACGTAGGCGCAGCCTACGCCCAACTGCGGTGGCCTGAATATAACTGTTAATCGAAGGTTTCGCTATGTTCTCAATTATTTATGCTGGCATTTTTCCCCTCTAACTTATAATCAAATTTGTGTAGGATATAAAGGACATAGACGCCGCCTAGGTCTAACAACACCTACGCCTAACGAGACATATTAAAATTCTATTCTTTAATAATCTTTGACAAAAAAATAGTCACGTTTTTGGGGTCTTTCAATTATAGTTATCAAAGGAGCAAAATAGAAATTCCTTAACAAGTAATTGTAAAACCCGTAAATCCATGCCTATGTGAAAATTGTAAAATGTGACTATCAATTCTCCAGGAGAATGATATTCGAGCAGGACCAAACAACTCTAATTGTAAAAAAAATTATTAAAAAAATGGGAACGAATGATTTCCAAAAAAAAATTATTAAAATGAATACCGTAAAAATTATTTTTAAAAACTCTTACATTCTGCTCTTTCTTGCAGTTATTTTTATCGTCTCCTCTTGTCAGGAGGAAAGTTTAGAATTTGAAAATTCGCTTGAATATAAAGTAGAAAATAACATTGGCAAGGAATTGAGATCTGGCAGAACACAAAAACAAGCTGAAGATGTTGACTACGTTCTTACCATGATTTCGAAAGTGTATGCACGTGCACAAAATGATCGAGAGTTGAGAAGCCTCGTACTGAGTGAAGCACAAAGACAACAAGGAGGTGATAATGTCGTCTTTTATGCGGGTATTAGAAATCAGCGTTTATCAGGGGGAACAGTGGCTCAATTATTTGCAGAAAATGCAGCTGCCCTTGGTTATACGACTTCAGCAGATTTCTTTTCAACTGAACTAGTTGCCATGATACCAAGATTGTCGTTTTCAGTTTATACCGGTATAGAAGGTACTGATATCAGAGAATGGTCCTATAATGAACCTGTCACTGTAGTCGCCGAAACAGTAGCCTTTGGTGGAGATGACGAGGTAAGTGTTACAGGATTTGATGGAGATTTAAAAGCGGTTAAAATTTCTAATTCTGAAGATCCGGTGAATGCTGTGATCGTTGTAGAAAATAACTCCTCTTTTATATTGATTAATGAAGAATTAACAAGAGGTGATATAGAGAATATTATAACAGTCACTGGTGTAACTGGCATTTGTGATGAGTTACTTTTGTTAATTCACACACTTATCGTTGACCTTGGAGATCTTGAGCCTTCAGATCCTTTATACCAAACTCAATTATTGAGTATTCAGCAGTTTATGACTATGTACCTCGAACTTTGTGACGATACTCCTCCTAACGAGCCTACTTGTTTCGATGGAATCCAGAATGGTGATGAAGAAGGTATTGATTGTGGTGGTACTTATTGTGAGGACTGTGACGGTGAGCCACCGGTAAACGAATGTAATGATGATTGTGAGCGTACACCTATCGATGAAAGAGAATGGATAACTGAAATCAAAGTGAGCCATGGAGAATTAAAGAAATTCTGTAAGTGGTGGAAAACATATTGTAATATTCAGGTTGATGTGGTCTATGGCATCCCTGATGGTCAATCAGCTGTTCTTGAAACTTTGCCAAGTAAGTTTATAAATGGTAAGCGCAAGCACATGAAAAAGAATAAAGTGTTTGGAGCGAATTTACCGTTATATAAGTGGCATTGGTGTGAAGGTGAACACAGTGATATTTATGCTGTAAACTTTATCGGAAAGCATCACAATGCGGGTACTGAAACTACGCTTAACTTTGGTATCCCAGATTTTAAAATCAAATTATTTGGTCAAGAAGTAGGAATAAGCGGAATATTTGATGCGTCTATTACTTTTACAGCAGAAGATAATCCTTTAGGAGGTGATGTGATTTACTACTGCGATGATATAGTCGATGAAGATGCGGACGATGATGGTGATGATGACGGCAAGAAGTACACTTCAGGATCTATTGATTTCTGGATTACTGAGCAACCATAATATATACTTTAAGTTGATATTAAAAGGCATGGATTAAATGAAATCCGTGCCTTTTTTTATTAATTATAATTTCAAATATTTTATTATATCAAATGTCACTGTTTAGCTAATGGGAGAATCTAATTTGTATTATTTTATGTTGAATCTATTCTAAATTATAGTGCGGATATTAACCGCTAATGAAGAATGTAAAATATTGTTAACATGATTATCTTTTATAAATACCCCATAAAGATAGAGGCCAACTAAATAGAAAATGGAAATCCATAAACAGCTAATCGGAAAAAGATTCGGATACTGACTGAAAACTGTCAATTCTGAATTTGCAGAAACCGAAGCCGTTGACATGTCTAAAGATCCATAAGCTACTGCACCGTAAGAATGGCCCATTGGATTTATAAACATCGATAAGCCTTTGTTGGACGATCGGACCACAGTTCTTCGGTTTTCAATAGCCCTGAATCGGCTTACATTGGCCATGAATTGGGAATATCCCACATCGCCATACCAACCTTCAGCTGCCATATGCACAAAAAATTCCGCTCCTTTATTTGCTTGATTTGACCATACTGCTGGAAACCACTGTTCGTAACAAAGTGAAATTCCGGGAGAGAAAGATGCTCCTGATTTTGTTTTTAAAGCCAGGGGCTCATATGAGGATCCGGGTGTAAAATATGGGTTGACATTTTCATCCCCTGAAAGGAGAGGCGCAGACCACTCCTTATAAGGAAGCGTTTCTGCACCAGGTGTCAGTTTTGTTTTATGATGATATTGAAGCGGCATGTCTTCATTAAATTCAGAAGGCGAGACCATGACAGCCGAGACATATGCATTTTTGTCATCTCCCTCAAGCGTAATGCCTTTACATCCGGTAAGTAAGCTTCCTGACCAATCAGTGACTGCTTCATGAAGCAGTTGCGTAATATTATCAAATGCTAGCCAATGGCTTGTCCCCGCCTCCGGCCATACATAAAGATCACTGCCTCTCTTAGCAGAAGTAAGATCATAAGCAAGGGAATCTGTACGGTGCAGTGTATTTTCAATGACTGATTTTTGTTGACTATCATTCATCAATGCTTCCGGTTCAAATTGAGTCGGAATTATCGATACTTGCAAGGATTTTTCAGATGCTCCTGACCATTTTTCATGAGCATACATAAAATATAGAAGCATTGGGACAATCATGACTGTGGCCGACTTTGCTGAAAGAACTGCAAATTTGCGAGAAGAAAATTTAAAATCGCAGGATTGAAGTGCGAGATATCCAACAACGTTAAATAGCATGACCCAAAATGAAATAAGCCACATTCCTCCTATGTCTGCTGCTTGGATTAGCCATATATTATTACCCTGGCTATAAGACAGCAAATGCGAACCCATGGTATGTTGCATAGGTAGATAAGTCCATTCCCAAACTACCCAGATAAAAGGAAGGAGCAATATGGCTTTGGTGAATCCAATCTTCTTTTGAATAAAAAATAAAATTAGAAACGGTATAGAAATGTGCAATATCTCCAATCCTATCATGAACGCACTTTGCCACGTGGGAGCCGGAAATTGAAAAACCCATGCTGATGACACAAATGCCCAACTGATTATCACAGCCAATGAAGCACCATAAAACTTCTTCCAATTATCTCTATTCTGATTCAAAAAAACTAATAAAGGGACAAATGCGATCCACGATAGAAATGAAAGGTTGGGGCCACTGTATGTTACCCAGGAAAGGGGGTACAATACAGCACTAATTAGCCACAAGTTGGAATTAATAAACTTTTTCATTTTTGCTTACTTTCTAATTTAGAATTCTACATTGCATGGATCCGGATCAACAAAGAGGGATAGTTCATTGGTGCTGGTAAATCCATTTTTTAATTCTAATTCTTGTCCTGCTATGAATTGTATGGGTCCTTGAGTGAGTGAGGCTGCGGATTCAATAGTATTTTGCGCTCTATAGGTGCCTGGTGGAAGATCGATACCCAGATCCTGATCGGGAGGACAGGTTTGGATATTTTTGTCATAGGTAATAGCCTGGAACGTTGTATTCCCTTCCCTGGGGGCTCCTTCTGCTAAATAGCCAGTTATAGTATGACCATTAGCAGTAAACCAGACCATTGAGCGATAACTTGAGCTATCGATTTTTAAACCATCTTTCCATTCTGCATAGTCATAATCCACATATAAAAGTACTGCCGGTACAGGAGCTTCGTTGATCGGCGTAAACATACCTGTTGATTGAGTCACCACGTTTTTAACTTCAACAAGCGAATCAATTTCCGGATCAAAGGCCCATTCTGTCGTAATTGTTTCCATTATTTCCCATCCGCACTCTATAGGAAGAAAGGCTTTTGTTTCAAACCAATCAAGGATGTAAGGATCGCCTTGATTGTTATTGCCTAAGCCTAGTTTAAGCACCTCTTCTGCGTTTGTTTGATAATGCACATAGATAGAATCATTGACAGTAGAATCAACTCCTGCAAAAACTACATTAGAAGTATCAAAATCAAGAAAGTAAGGCGAATCGGCGGGATCAATACTTTCAAAGACTTGTGTTCGCGATAAATCCAATATGGGCATTTGCCAAAATTGAGTGTCTTCGCTGGCAACTCCCACGTCCATATTAAAGCCGGCAGTGTCCCGGAATTCACCATAGAGCCTGATATTCCCAACTGCCATTAATTCTGACATATCTGTAGAATCTATCGATACTTCCAATTCCGGATTTAAGCAGTCTGCTGCAAGTCTCTGAGTGATGTGTTTGCTCTTGGGCTTGAATGTTCTTTCAAGGCTTTTTTGATTTCCGGTACTCCTACCAATACCATCCGGACAAAGCCAGTACATAGATAATCCACATACCATTTGGCCTCCATATTCGCCTGCGGTGCAAATGGTACAGACTGTTACAACAGCTTGCCCCTGAAATGCCGTAATTAGAGAAAATAGGAGAATAAATGTGCTATTTTTTAATAAAGTAAAGTACGTAGTTGACATATCGTTTTAGTTAATGGTTAATTAATGAAAGAAAGTTGAGTTCGAATGCCCGCCGAATCATGCCCGCCGTATTTTTTACGTCAAGTTTCGAAATGATGTTTTGGCGGTGGCTGATGACTGTGTGAGCACTTATATACAGGAGATCAGCAATCTCATGTGTGGTATATTCGTGAGACACAAGTGTGAGCACCTCCACTTCTCTTTTTGATAGCGTAGGATGTGTTGTACAGTTCATGATATTAGGTTTTGTTAATAATGGTCAAGTATTAATCCTTCAAAGTTCTAAGCAATATAATTCGGTCATCATCAAAATCTATCCCCAAGATTTTATCATTGACCTCTGATAATCTGATTAAATATATTTTAATGCTCATTGATATATTTTATATAATACAGATATTCAACTTATTATGAATATTAATAATATATATATAATAGAATATTACCTTTAATAGATTAGTAATTTAGATGCCTTTGCAATCAAGAAAACTTCATGTAGACTGCAAATTATTGCTTTAGACAAGCATCATATAGTCATGATATTATCCCTATAATTCTATGAATCAAAGATGACTTGGAACATGCCCTAAGAGGTATTAAAATCCAACCAAATGGTATTAATATTCAACCAATGCCGCTGTTGTCCGAATAATATTGATTGTATAAGGGATCCTTTGATCAGGTACGAGCGAGGGAAACAACCTATCTATTAGCTATCAGAGTTATTCATTTTTTCGCTATAATTTCCAGGTGATATCCCGAAGTGACTTTTAAAGTCTGCAACAAAATAGGCGACACTTCTAAACCCTGTCTTAAACGCAATTTCTGATACCGTTCCGGAATTTTGAAGTAGTAAATCCGCGGCTCTTTGAAGACGGACAGATTTAATAAATTGATTGGTGGATTGGTTGATAAGGGACCTTAGCTTGCGATTAAGTTGGGTCGCACTCATGCCCATTTCTTGTGTCATCACAGCAATGTTGAAATCCTCATTATCGATATTCGCTTCAATAGTGCTCATG
>JAJCYJ010000789.1 GCA_029262975.1 Saprospiraceae bacterium | reverse complement strand
TCATTGATCTGATTTTATACCCCCCCCTTGCAATATTGTATGAGGAACTGTTTGCTTCTACGCCCTCAAACAACACCTCCACTATCCTTTGGTAAATGGAAAACACCCTCCCCTTCGAGGATTTTCCAATCAATAACACTTTAACAATTTAATCATGGTAACAGTAACAGCATTTCGATCGGTCGAAACTGAAGATGGTGACGTGTACGTCAGACTTATTCTTTCAGGTGATCTCGAAATGGACGATTCAGAAAACACTGGCAATTTCTACGCTACGACAAGAAGAGCATCAATTTCTTGCACATTTGATGAGCAAACAGCACAGTCGATGATTGGCAAAGAATTGGACGGCACTATCACCAAAGTGAGTGTTGACCCGTATGAGTACACTCTGGATTCAGGCGAAACAATCAAGATCGCCCACAGATGGGTTTTTGCACCAGAAGGCCAACAAGCGAGTATTGTGGACATAAAGTCCAAATCAAGTAAAGCTAAGGCAGCCTAAGTGCTCTGACCATTTGATTGTGACGAATTATTATGAAATCATTTTGGGGATTATCGAGGCACAAAACGCAGACATAGCCATAGCTACGTCGAGGCTTTGTAACGAAGAGAATCAGCAAAAGGGGCCATAAGAAACGTCAAGAATTAATTGGACAGAGTACTATGTTTTACTACCATGAGGACGAAGGGAGGGAGGGCAACTTCTTTTCCTTTGTCCAAAATGGACCTTTCTAAGCACTGCCAAGCTCTTGGTCAGTGTATAGTTTTCTTAAACTTCAGTATACAATTCCTAAACACACAGCTATGAAATTTCAAACAGGCACAATAGTGTTCACTCGTGGTGTTTATTCTCTAATGGAAGAGTCAAAAGAGTTCTCTGAGTTTGTATTTTCTTCTCTAGGTAAGCATCAAAATGGTGATTGGGGAAATTGTTGCTCAGGCGATAAAAAGTTGAATGACGAGGCTCTAATCAAGGGATCTAGGCTTTTTTCTACTTATCTAGAAGAAAAGAAGATCTATATCATCACTGAGTGGGATAGATCTGTGAACACCATCCTCTTCCCTGAGGAGTATTGAACTGATATATAACTTAAATTAGTACGTATAGTGTACTTTTTATGCAAAAGTCTAACTGCAGAAAATACCTAATATTCACTATTGATTCAGATTGTCTCTTGTTCTATCTTTCAAATAGCAAAATAATCCAAATATGTCTCACAAATTTGTTGCTCTACCACCAAAGGGAAAGAAGGTCCATTTATATCGCTATCACCAAAATGAAAATAAACTTAAAAAGGCAAGACAAGTATTATGGGGCGACTACCTTAAGTTAGAAAAAAATCATAAGGGTCCTGTTATAGCTAGAAATGGATATACCCCAATAAGATGGGCACCGAGAGATGATGGAGGTGAAGTCTTGTATATCAAAACAGAACATGTAACTGATAAGAGACCTCTGGAGATGATCTTTCTGGATGTAGGGCAAGGCGATGGTGCAGTTTTAATTACTCCAGAGAGAGACAACAATGAGAGAATAATGGTAATTGATGCTGGCAAAGGTGATAATATGTATCATTTTCTTGTTGGTCGTTTCACTCAGTATGTGGATGAATTAAACTTTCATGCCGCCATTATCACTCACCCAGATAATGACCACTACCTAGGTTTTAAGTACATCTTTAATGATCACAAAATAGGATTTGACAAGATTTATCATAATGGTCTAGTAGAAAGACCAATTGCAGGAGATTTTGAGAAAGTTGGAGGGTACAAAAAGGATACGACCACCAACATTAACTATGTAGACTCATTGGCTCAAAATACTAAAGAAGTGAGTGACATATTCTCTGACAACTCTAAATTTAGAAGCTATGAGTTTCCGCCAGTCATGTTTGCGGCACTGAACAATCCTAAAATCAATGATATTGAAATGTTGTCTACGCATAATGGACATTCTGTAGAGGAAAACAATACCATGTATCTGAAAGACTTTGCCCCAAGTGATAATAGGAAATATACTATACAAGTTTTAGGGCCTGTAGTTGAATATGATAATAACAACAATATTAGGCTCAGAAAACTTGGAAACTATGGTGAAACAAAGAATGGCCATTCAATAATACTACGACTCATTTTCAAAAACTATAAGATTCTTTTCGGGGGTGATCTCAATGTAAAGGCTGAGAAGTTCTTACTTAATCATTATACTCAATCTACTACATTTCCTAGATCTGGTTCAGATAAATCCAAACAAATGATTTTGAATGCGAAAGCATTTTTTGCAGCAGACGTAATGAAAGTTTGCCATCATGGGGCCTCTGATGTAACTGACGAGTTCATGCAAGTAGTTAATCCAGGATGCTTTGTAATTTCTTCTGGTGATTCTGAAGGTCATGTTCATCCAAGACCAGATCTGCTTGGTAGACTTGGCAAACATGGAAAAGGAAAATCTCCTGTCCTTCTATCAACTGAACTACAAAGATCATCTAGAGAAAAAGAGGACAAAAAGTTAATTGATCAACTTAATAACAAAATTGAAAAAGTCCCAAAAGAGCCATCTGATGAGTGGAAAGAAAAAGTAAAGAAACAAATCTTGACTTTATCTAAGACAAATGTCGATGTTTATGGTTCAATTTATGTCAAGACTGATGGCGATAGAATGATTACAGCTTTTAAAAAGGAAACCAATTCAAAAACTGACAAGTGGTTTTATTTTGAATATAAAATTGACAATAATGGTGAATTTCAACTCTGCTAGAAAAGTACTTACCCTAAAATCCCACTATTTACGAATATCCGGTTAATGAATATCATTGGTATCTCTGTTTGGAAATAAAATGATTGTTTCATGCTTCCTCTTCTTGAGATTTCGGAAGGATAGGATGTTCCCTCGTGATTTCAATTCATTGCGTATCCGATTAGCATGGCTATAGACTTGGTTCAATCCGTGATAACCTAGATTATTATCCACGCACAAAGTGTTAAGAAAATTTCTAACATATTCCGTCAAAAACCTTGATGGATATTTTCTTAATAAATTCTATAAGGCAGTGCACGGACCCGTTGTCCTGAGCCTATAAATCAAATTAAGACAAAAACTAAAAATCAACCAGTTTTAAACGGGATCAAATGCTCCTCGTAAATCCGGATAATCTGCGTCATACTTGATATTAATTATTCGTACAAATAAATAGGTCACAAATGTCGGGCTTTGTCATATTTTTAAGCAGGTAATACCTGATGACCATTTTACGAGATCATACAGATGCCTTAAAATTGCAACAATTATCGACACAGTTCAATTCAGAATATAATCGAAAACATTTCAGATTGATCTTATCATTGATGAGACATGCTTGCAGGGAATTATCTGAATCACACTTGCTTAAACAATTCCTATCACAATTGGAAAGATCCAGATAGACTGTCGTGTCATTTTTATTTGTCAGAGTAATTGGTGCTGATTGGCGAGGAAAATCACGGCCTATTGCTTCAGATTCCTCCCCTGAGAATATCAATTCAAAGCTGCATGTAAATTGAGCTTCTAATAATTTACGGTTGTAAATTTCTTTGACTATGATCGTTTGATCAAAAGAATATTTTTTATTTGATTGGACGGAAAATGAATGCATTTTCTTGCTACTTCCCTCATCATCCACAACTTCGTCCTTTTCTGTAACATCAACAGTTAATAAAAAACGCAATGATTTTTTTGAGCTGTCCACTTTCGTTTCGGCAATCCTTTTAGCGGGATCGAATTTTTTTTGCCCTTTGCTTTTCAACTTCAACTCAAATGACTCGACGGATTTGAAGACCCGGAACGAGAATTTAAGATCATCACCAATATTGTCTCCGGAATACTTTATCGCTTTTAGAAAAAGAGAACAATTAATTTGTTTCATACAAAATCATTTATTTGTTTACTACAAAGCCAGAGCAAGATATCCAATTCATATAGTCATTACACTCAGCACTATAATCTTTATCAAGGGACTATCCTGATTTAGATTAACTACAAACTCTTTCGCTAACAAATGGCTGGAACGATTAGGCAATTATCCTAATCTATAATCGATCTCCGGGATACCAGGTAGACACCTGGCATATGTTTCAATATTTCGCTCAGCAATCATCTGCCAAAAAAATGCGTGCATTTCAATTGCCAACCCTGTTGTTCCTTGTTTTGCTGTTATATGAAAATGACTTCTTCAAATTTTAAAATATCAATGACCACAAAACAAATCTGTCAGACGCCATTACCAACCCTGTACTATACTTGACTGACTCAATCATGACGGAACAGTACAACCGGGCGCTTGACTACAGCACTGATACCAGCAGACTCTACTGATGTCTTCTCCACACGTCTGACAACAAGCGGCATAGCGTACCTTATCATTTCGATAAGCTTTTTGACAGATATCAATACAAGGCTGACATGGGTCACCACTAAGAAGGACACCTTGAGGGATAAGTCCCTTCTGAGTACGTTGGATGGGTGGGAATTGATTTGGTAATTTCATTCTTAAAATATTTATTGTGTCAGTAAATAAATTTAAATCTTGAAATCTATCCTACTTAGTTTATACAGTTTGATAGATTGAAATAAAGTAATTATCAGGTTCATCTAAATTATAATTATCTAAGTTTCCAATTTGTCCCCATAAGCCACTCTAAACAACGGTTCTTAATCCCCTGCATCCAAACCTAAGAATCGTTTTATAAGTCGTCAGTATCCAACATAACGTGATAAACAGGACAAAAGGGACCTGGTCAACTAATGGCTAACATCGCTTACAATTACCGAATCTGTCAGACCAAGATGTACCACTTCCCTTGTTACAGCAATTATGGAAATCCCGATTACTCAATACCTTTCCAGTACATTTTGCGGCACTCCAGCATTTCTGAACATCTTGTGGTTTTATTTCTGAAACCGGTGTCAAGCTTGTTAAACTATTCGAATAAATAGGAGGAGCTAATAGAGGTAGATTCATGGCGTAAAATTTTAAGAAATTAAAAAAATTAAAAATTATAATATTCAATTGGCACACTTTAATAAAATTCTATTATCACTAATGAAAGAATTTCCGGCCATCAGGAGTTGTACAACAACCCTTTTGACTTAGAAGATCTCCACAGCAGTGAACTGGGACCGTATAACCAGATGTATTCGGCAGACACATTTCCATTCCATATTTTTTGACGCAACATGATGTCTCATCACAACTGCCGTCAGCACAAATTTCAGATGGTTTCACTGAAGTATATACACTGTTGTTTACAATTAATCCTGACCGCATTACGGCGAGGATTTGATTAGGAAGTATCCTAGTTTATTCTTCAATAATGTGTAAATGGCACATCAGTTGCATTAGCATGAAAACACATCTCCCAAAAAGTCAATTGAAATCTCCATGAAGAATGAAAGCCTGTAGTGCTCGGAACAATCAAACATACGTTTTTCCATTTTCCGAACCTATCTTATATCTCACTCGATATGATGGTATCGAAAAGACAGGATATGATCCGGGCTTACATTTAGAGGGACATCATTTACTCAAGCAGATTTATTGTTCAGCACTTAACAGAAATGACCGCATACTGCTTTTTGGGCGGCTGCAATAGTTCCGGACGTGACTGTCCCACCTCCCGCTTTACAAGCTACTTCTAAGGCAGCCCCACCAGCTGCACAGGCTACCTCTGAAGGCCCTTCTCCTATAATGGGGATCCAGTCCAGGGCAGCATTACACGCTACTTCGAATGCGGAAACAGCTGCTGTACAGCCCAATCCTATTGCGACAGAACCAACCCCTTTTATGGCACCGTCACAAATTGTGCATGCCAGCCCACTCGGCTCAATTTGACTTTTATTATTCACCATACCCCGGTACCCCCGGACTATGGGAATAGTTTGATTCGGTAACTTCATAATTAAAAATTTTAATGATTAAATTAAGGTGCGAGAAAATGAGTGACAAACTATTTATCAATAAGTCATGCTCACCTTTCACGCGCTTTTCATGACGAAATCCTAAATAAATTTTACTAAAGCAGCTCTATATGAATATACTTGAGCGTATATCCTTATAAAGCTGCCTTCCAATTGACATACTTAAAAATGAGAAAGCTCTATGATAATCTCCACGGGTAGTGGAAAAGTGGATTTAATGGAATCAGAGATTTGAAATTATATCCTTTCGGATACTTAACCAAAAGCGATATAAAGACTCCAGATTACATCATAAGCAAGCATGAGCGTATGCAATTATATATCCACCTTTTAAACTTATTTTCAGCCTGATTACCGATCAAAGATCGACTCATCTACAGTGATAAATATTTCGAACTCACTACATTTATCAGACGCAAAATAATGTTACCATAAATCATTCCATAAAATGCTTGAAGTACTTTTCCAATAACTTACAAGCACTTGATACATTTGCTCATTCCTGCGCTAATTAAGCATTGTGCAGGATCAGATGAAAATGCACACTTTGCAAGGGCTGCCGCACATGTGACTACACAAAGCCAATCAATAGAAGGATTGACTCCTTCTTTTCTGAAATTAGCATTGTTTTTTCTCATAACAGGTGCAGATAAATTAGGAAGTTTCATAATAATTAAGTTTAAAAATTTTAAAAAATATATTTAATAAGTCTTGTAAAATATGAATACATTTTACAATAAGATTCTAATTATATTCTGTTATCGGCACATCTACCTAAGCACAAGGTCCCAGACATTCTCCATCCACACATACACCAAGACATTTATTCGGGCAGCCACATTTATCGGAAGGTGTAATTGAATGGGTCGATAAACAGACTAAGGTAACTTGATTTCTAATTATAGGTTTTGATTGAATCGGTATCTCCATAATGACAAACTTTTAATTTTTACAAAAAACAATTCATACTTAGTAAATTATCTATTTTGATTCCGTGGGAACAATAGGATGATCTTTGTCTTTAAAATAACTATATTCTTTTACAAGTACTGGTTCGCGATAGCGAGGATTATACTCTGTGATTGTGTTGAGGTATTCTTTTTTCTGGATAGTTACATAATCGTAATCTGATTCATTGGTTATTATAAATTTTCCTGTCCCCAAAAATTTACTTTCCAAATTCAGTACCTCTCCTTGCGGAATGGTCCTTATATATTTTTTAATCAGGCCATCCTTATTGTACAAATAATGGCTAATGAAATGACTCTTTCCAATCGCAGTTTCTTGAGCTTTTGGTGATAGCCCTAATAATTCCTGATAATGCATTTTAATTTCGGCTAATCGTTTCAGTTTGCCTTGATCATTGTATTTGTATGCGAACGTGATAACCAATTTCCCATTTGCGTCCGTGACACTCCTGAATGAGTAATTTTTTGTTTTATCACTATCGTATATATATTCAGTTACTAAAGCAGGAAATCCATTTCTGTCAAATGTCCTTTTTAAGGCTGTTCGTCCGAAACTGTCATATTCATACTCTTCTTTTTCGGGGCTCTGATGATTTAAAGAAATATTAAGAAATTGATAGCTCAATAACTTTCCATCCTTGTTATAATCATAAGAATCTGACCATATGCCCTTGTTCGTGGTAAACAGACTTGCAATAAGACGTTCTTTTTTATAAACATATTCCTCTTTAATCTCAATATGACCGCTTGTATCAAAGCCGAGTTTCTTTATGACTTTCCCATTATCATTGTAGTCATAACGCCGATATAACTGTGGGGAGGATCCAGGTTGCCCTCCCCAATCATATGGTTTCAATTTGATTAAAGCAAAGCCAATACCTCTTCCTCGCATAATATCTTCGAAAATTTCATCTGAGGCAGCTTTTTGTGCCTTTTCTGAAATAGCTGTAGTGTTATTTGCCATAATTCAAATTTTAAAATTTCTGGATTATCAAAACCTGCGACAGATGTTAATATGTCGACCAGGATTTTACTTGACCTACTGTGACTGGTACTACATCGCTGACATCAACGGTAAATCTGAATTCTTTACGAGCTTGCGTCAGGCGTTCTTTTGGATTGAAGAAAGTTAATATCACGTCGTAGCAATCTGACCCTGGACGGCAAATAGGACTCTTGGTGGCAGATATAGTATCCAATTCGAGATTTTCTTTAATTGCAGAAGCAAAAACACCACTTACTTGAAATGCATTTGTCGCTGCATAGTTAAGAGCTCTTTCTTCAGGACTCACACCCAAGTTTCGCATTTGGTGATAAATCCGATTTAGAAAGTTTTCTACATTTTCTGCCAGGACTTTTGAGGCGCCCTTTGCTCCTTTGGTTGTTGCATCGACTAAAGCTGATGTTGTCCACGAATACATCCCCCGACTCCGCGGGAAAAGGTTGGCTACTTGATATCCATTAAGGAGCGTTGTTTTGCCTGAAGATA
>JAJCYJ010000788.1 GCA_029262975.1 Saprospiraceae bacterium | reverse complement strand
TTTAAACATTAATAAATAAGATGAAAAAGACAATTACATCGTTATTAAGCACATTCATATTCATGTTATACACAATATCTGCATTCACTCAAAGTGCCTCTAGTGCAGATGAATATTTAGTACAATTACCTACATCGACAGTGGGTTCTCCGGCACTTGTTCAGGATTTATTAAATGACCATAACTCCAGTCAGATTTGGTTTGATGACAACCTGAGAATCGGTCTTTGGCGCGTGATGAGTTTTCCTTATACAACATCTGACGGGACTGTTATCACTAATATCAATGAAAGCGTAATTCATTCACAAGACAAGACAGAGATCGACGGCGCGGACCTCAATTACAAAGGCACAGTTCCATCAGTATTTTCTCAACAAAGCAATTGTAATCAAAGCGATTATCATATATACCTTCCGCAAGGATCTCAATCGGTCAAAATTGCTATTCTAGATACTGGTATTTCTGATATTTCAGATAATAGCCAATCAGGATTTAACTTCTCATTGCAGAGTTACTCTGGCTATGACTACGTAAACGAGGATTTCGATCCTGAAGATGACCACGGTCATGGTTCACATATAGCCGGAATTATTGCCGACATCATTAATTATTCGAGTGAACAGAACGTCAGTTTGGACATTAAGAAAACCCACAATTCACAGGGCGAAGGCTACATATCTACTACGATAAGAGCTGTAATCGATTGTGTGAATGAAGGTGTCGATGTCATAAATATGAGTTTTAGTTATACAGCATCTGGTAACCAGGAAAGTAGTCCCTTGAAAACAGTCATTGATTATGCCGAAAGTCAGGGAGTGCTGGTTATTTCATCAGCGGGCAATAACGCAATCAATAATGATAATTTCCAAGAAGCCTCTTTTCCTGCTACATATTCTAACGAGAACATTATATCTGTGGCTTCGATAAATTGTTATGAAGAGTTGTCTTACTTTTCTAATTATGGTGCTACGACTGTTGATCTCGCCATTATTGGGGAAGGAATTATGGGACCTGACTTATATCAAGGAATTGTTGAAAAATCCGGCACTTCACAAGCCGTAGCTATCATTTCAGGGCTATCAGCTGTATTGGGTACTCATCTCTCAGAATTTTCGCCAGAAGACATAAAGTGTCTCTTTATTTCGTCATCTGAGTATGCAACCGAATTAGAAGGAATCGTACAAGCCAATGGATTTGTTAATGGATCCAAGGCATATGAATCATTATTCCTGGGCACCTGTGTCGATATTGAAGATCCAGTAGCTTATTCTCGGAATGTTGAGGCGAACCCGGATGTATCAATGTTTCCGAATCCTGCACATAATCAAATATTCGTAGGCATAATCGAGGCAGGTAACAACCAGACAGATATTGCAATCAGGGATATCCAGGGAAAATTGATCAAAAGAATTACCACTGGTTTACGCAAAAATCTGGCTATTGATATCTCTATGTTATCAGAAGGTCTTTATTATTTAGAAATTTTGACAAATGACACGAGAGAACATTTGCCTTTTGTCAAACTGGACTAAATTCAACAGACGCTCCTTTATTGTTGACAGATGAGTATAAATAAGTAAAATATGTAGACTATACTCAAAAAGAATAGTTAATACCATGACGTTAGTAACTTCGAGGATCAATATATTGGTTCTCGAAGTTTCACTTTATGGCATGGACACTTGTTAAAATTTTATTGATAAGCTATTTTCTGGCCTCCAATATTGCAGGTAACAGTCAGAGTTCAGTCGAATTTTTAGCTCAAATAAATGCCAATATCTCTAATGGCAAAGCAGGAGAGAATTACGCTTTGTATCAAGAAAAGCGTGGTCAGGGATTTTTTGATTCTCTTGACTGTATCACTTCGGGTAAAATATTCCATAGAATAGGTGTAAGCCTCTATTTTGCAGATGTCAATCTTGAGGCTGCAGATTTTTACAAGACGGTCGTTTTACCAAACTGGGAATCGTGTCCACAAAAAAAAGCGTCAGATTATGCTAACTCATTGTATAACACAGGCGTTTCTCTGCAATTTGCAGAAAACTACCGGGAAGCGCGATCCTATTTTTACAAAAGTTTGCAACTCTTTGAAGCTGATTCAACCTATAGTAAGATAAGACTCAGTACCAAATACGCTGGGATAGCTAGATTTTATAAAGAGGCCCAGGCCTATGTGCGTGCTGAAGACTATTATAAAACTGCCATTGAACTTGTTAGAAGCACATCGGGTCAAGAAATAAGGAAGGCTGGATATTACCAGGATGTAGGTATAACACTGAATGATTCTAAAAAATTCGCAGAAGCAATTCCATATTTTTTAGAGGCCATATCCATATATTCAGAATATCAGGACCAGCGAAAACTTGCCATGACCTATCACAATATCTCGATAAGTTACCTATCAATAGATTCTTTAAGTGTGGCAGAAGAACATGTAAATCGCGCAGCTTCATTACATAGCGACAATCTTAATTTTCTTTCAAATGACCTCGAGGTTTTAGGCTTAATAAATGCCAAAAGGGGTAAGCAAAAAGAAAGTGAAAGGTTTTTAAAAAGATCTCTTGTTTTGAGAAAAAAATTCAAAGGCAATAATCGTGCGATCTCAAGCAGTTACGAAAATTTAGCAGAATTATATTTCAGTCAGGATAAAAATATCGCTGTAAAATATATCGATTCAGCGATTTTTACATTGATCATAAATCCAGCCCAAAATGACTTTGGTAATCCCATAATAAGTCATGTCATTGCATTGAATGAAGTAAGCCTTATCAGAGCTATGGGATTAAAAGCCCAAATGATAGCAAAAAACTCAACAAATCAAGAAAGTCAATTAATTGCATTGGATTTATATAGCAAAATCG
The DNA here is from genome assembly GCA_029262975.1 of Saprospiraceae bacterium. Lineage (GTDB taxonomy): Bacteria > Bacteroidota > Bacteroidia > Chitinophagales > Saprospiraceae > JAJRXG01. Next base: position 5,414 of record JAJCYJ010000788.1, on the reverse strand, counting down.
ATTCTTTACTAACTATAAATTTATTTAATCTTCATTTTGAAAAATCGCGGCTGGCGTATTTGGAATTGCTTTATGAGCATTATCCTGATGTGATCAAACTGTGTCACGAAATGGATGCACTTTATCCAAATAGTGGATATGATAAACTAGGATTTGGCTATTCTAGCAAAACAAAGTCCCTGGTACTTGTAAGCGAATTAAATGAAAAAAAACTTTATAATTCAGAGAGCAATAATAAGCTCGATAATACCATCATTCAGGCTACCCGGAATATTAATAACCTCTATTCTGAAATATTAGAAAGTGGTGGAGACTCCGTTGCACTGATCGCATCCTACCTTAAAGCACAAAGAGAATTAGAAGAGAAGTTAAATGTACAATTAACCCATAATACAAAAAACAATCTTGCCAAATATGACCTGTCAAATCCAATGTCAGTAGAAGAAATTCAAAAAAGAATGCTCCCTCACCAGTTGTATCTCGAATTTCTAATAAGCCCGGATCAACTAATATCATATTGGATAACCCAAGACACTTTTGCAATAGGACTTATCCCAAATACAGAATTAGTCGAAAATCTTGTAGCCTCCCTGCAGTCATTGGTTTCCATACGTAATGGAGATATTGATTCGATTGATCAAATCAGGGGTCTTCTGTCAAATTTGCTATTGCCTTCCTGGTCGTCCGACATTACGCAAGACGCTCGAGAATGGCTCATTGTACCTGATGGTATTTTGCACCAACTGAGCTTTGATCTATTGACGCCAATTCATGGAAATGAAAGTTATCTAATCGAAGAAGTTGATATATCCACATCTTATACTAGTCGACTGTTATTTTACAATCAATCAAGGAAAATAAATAGCACGTATCAGGGCTATGGGACCTCCTATGCAGAAATTCCAAGAGATAATGCCAGGAGTAATAATATTCTTCCACCATCATATCAAATTAATATGTTGGCCAATGCGGAAAAAGAAATTAGCAGAAGTCAAGAGATTATGAATGGAACATCATTTCTGGGTGCTGCAGCTTCAAAATTTAACTTTATTAAAAATTGGAATAAAAGCGATATTCTACACTTATCACTTCATGGATTTGTAGACAAGAATTTCTATGAAAAGTCATGCCTGATCTTTGATAACCGTGAATCTGACAACCTTTTACTTCTTTCAGATGTCTACGCCATGGACAACAACATTGATCTAGCTGTATTGAGTTCTTGTTACACAGCAAGCGGACAATTTTACAAAGGTGAAGGAATTCAAGGTATTACTAAATCTTTCTTAAAATCCGGAAAGACTACAGTGATCTCAAGTCTTTGGGAAGCATCTGATCTTTCAGCATCACGTATAATACCATTCTTTTTTAATAGATTAAAGAAAGGATTAACCTTGACTAAATCATTGAAGGAAGCTAAAATAGAATATTTAAAAAACGCGACGCCCAGTCAGCGACACCCGTATTATTGGGCAAATTTTCAAATTATAGGTCAGGGCGATATTTCACTTGATCGTGGTTACAATAATCTATTGTGGATACTGGGAGGTTTGATTCTAATTCTTATTCTATTTTTGAAGTTGTTCAAATCAAAAAACTAGCCACCAAAATATTGCAAAAAATTAGTCCCCTCTCATTTGCCAAGTATAACTTAAATACCTGATTTTTAAAAATCAAACATAAAAGGGAAGACCACCCTCAGTATTAAGAAACGAATAGCACACAACTAGAAACAATCGACATTTCTCATTTCTTATTTCTTATTTCTTATTTCTCAATTTAGTCATTGTACTATTAAATCATTTTAGCATTGTCGCATTCTGTAAGGGCTCATATCTTACACCTTCACGATCTGCGGGGATCGGTCGTTCATCCAGCCCTTGGTCCCAAAGGAAAATCCACACGCTATGATGCTACAATCACTAATCACATCTGAACAAATAACGGCTTATCATTTTTGTAAGATTATTCGCACCTAGGAACATAAGCACCTAACATCCCATGCTCTCAAGCCATAAAACATACTAAACTCATCAAACCCATATAACTCACTAAACCCATTAAACTCACTAAACCCATATTTTCAATTCTACTCCTCTAACCACTATTTTCAACTAATTCCGTATCTTACTTTCTTAATTATTAACCAATCCTGTTATGAAAAGACTACTCTTTCTATCGATCCTTCTTTCCGGTTGTTTTTTGCTTACAGCACAGCCAGAATCAGAAAGCCTTTTAACCGACAAAACATTATCGAGCTTCAAATGGAGAAGTATAGGTCCGGCATTTGCCTCGGGCCGAATAGCTGATATTGCGATTCATCCCGATCATGAGCATACCTGGTATGTCGCAGTAGGATCCGGAGGTGTGTGGAAGACCATCAACTCAGGCATCACCTGGGAACCATTATTTGATAAAGAAAAAGTATACTCTACAGGTTGTATCACTATTGACCCTCATAATCCACATCGCATCTGGGTAGGATCAGGAGAAAATGTTGGCGGAAGACATGTGGGCTTTGGCGATGGTATCTATCTAAGTGAAGACGATGGAAACTCATGGAAAAATATGGGTCTGAATGAGACTGAGCATCTATCCAAAATTATCGTAAGCCCTGATAATCCTGATGTAATCTGGGTGGCTGCACAAGGACCACTTTGGAAGAAAGGAGGTGAACGAGGGCTTTATATGAGTATGGATGGAGGATCTACCTGGAATCGAACATTGGGCGATGATGAATGGACGGGGGTAACTGATATTGCCATAGATCCACGAGATCCCGATGTGATTTATGCCGCTACATGGCAACGACACAGGACGATCGCAGCATATATGGGCGGAGGACCGGAATCCGGTCTGCACAAGAGTACAGATGGAGGCAAGACCTGGTCTAAGCTTTCAAAAGGACTGCCAAATGGAAATATTGGGAAAATAGGATTGGCAATCTCTCCACAAAATCCGGATATTCTGTATGCAGCTATTGAACTAAATAGAAAAACCGGCGGACTTTATAAATCTACGGATCGAGGCGCATCCTGGAAAAAGCAATCGGACGCAGTTTCCGGAGCTACGGGACCACATTACTACCAGGAATTGTATGCCTCTCCTCATGAATTTGACAAACTCTATCTTATGGACGTTCGTATCCAGGTCTCCGAGGATGGCGGTAAATCCTTTTCACGAATGCAGGAAAGAGACAAGCATTCAGACAACCACGCAATAGCTTTCCGAGAAAGTGATTCTGACTATTTATTGATCGGAACAGACGCCGGTCTATATGAGACTTATGACGGAACGGACAACTGGAGATTTGTCAATAATCTTCCGTTGACTCAATACTACAAAGTAGCTGTTGATGACCAGGAGCCCTTCTATTGGGTATATGGAGGAACACAGGATAATGGATCGCATTCCGGTCCCAGCCAGACAGATGAAAGAGAGGGCATTCGCAATGCTCATTGGTACAAAACCTTAGGTGCCGATGGACACCAATCAGCTACTGAACCAGGTAATCCTGATATATTTTATGCAGAGACTCAGCAAGGTGGTATGCATCGAATAGACCGGCTAACAGGCGAGCAGATTTTCATTCAACCACAAGCGGGCGAAGGAGAAGATTATGAACGATATAACTGGGATGCTCCTATTATAGTGAGTCCCCATAATCCGGCACGACTGTATTTTGCCTCCCAGCGAGTCTGGAGATCAGATAACCGTGGAGACAGTTGGACAGCTATTTCTGGTGATTTGACGAAAGATGAGGAGCGTGTGACACTTCCTATTATGGGTCGGGTACAGAGTTGGGATAGTCCATGGGACATTGGAGCGATGTCTAATTATAATACCATTTCTTCTTTGGCAGAATCACCTTTACAGAGTGGTTTGATATATGCGGGTACAGATGACGGTATCGTGCAGGTCACAGAAGATGGCGGTGCAACATGGAGAAAGATCGAAGTGGGCTCCATGCCTGGTGTGCCGGCCACAGCTTTTGTAAATGACCTTCGGGCGGATCTTCATGACGCCAATACGGTGTACATCGCTCTTGATAATCATAAGTATGGTGATTTCAATCCTTATGTCTTAAAAAGTACAAACAAAGGCCGAAGTTGGACTTCCATTGCAGATGGTATTCCTGAGAAAACGATGGTCTGGCGAACTGTTCAGGATCATATTAAAAGAGACTTGTTATTTGCTGCAACTGAATTTGGAATATATGTATCCTTTAAAGGAGGCGGAGAATGGATGAAGCTAAATGGTGGTCTTCCCACTATACCTTTTAGAGATATAACTATTCAAAGAAGAGAAAATGATTTAGTCGCAGCATCCTTTGGCAGGGGTTTTTATATACTCGATGATTATAGTCCCTTACGGGAAATGGATTCCGGGCAATTAGCACAGGCTGCTGCCCTATATCCGGTCAAGGATGCATGGCAGTATGTCCAAAGATCATTAATTGGAAACCAGGGTGCCGCTATTTATGCTGCTGAAAACCCAGATTATGGTGCCGTCTTCACGTATCATATCAATGAGGATTACGAGTCTATGGCAGCTCAGCGAAAAAAGAAAGAAAAGAAGTTAAATAAGGAAATGGCTGACCTCGATTTTCCTGGTTGGGATGCGCTGTATGAAGAAGCAGAAGAAGAAGCACCAAAGATTTGGTTTACAATCACCGACTCCAATGGCGAAATTGTAAACAGGATAAACGGCCGATACAAAAAAGGCTTTCACAGAACTTCCTGGGATCTTTCATATGCTTCCAAACGCGGTATCTCTCTCGAATCGAGAGGAGGCGGCGGCGGCGGAAGAGGCTGGCGGAATAGAGGATATCCGGTAATCCCCGGTGATTATACGGTCAGCATGAGTAAAGAACACAACGGTGTAATCACAGAGTTAGGTGGCCCTCAAACTTTCAAAGTGAAGACCATGAAAGAAGGTGCTTTACCGACGCAACCATTAGCGGTTACAAAAGCATTCCGACAAGAATTAAATGAAATGAGGAGTGCCATGTCTGCCGTCAGTAATTCTTTGAGTATGACACAGAATAGGTTGAAAGCTATGCGTACAGCCGCAGACCGAACTCCAGGTGATACCAAAGCAATTATAAGTCAGATCCATGATGCTGTAGCATCTGTCAAAGAAATTGATATTCTTCTGAACGGAGATCCTATCAGAAGTGAAATCGGCGAAAGAACAAATCCTACATTACAATCCAGATTTTCAGTCGCAAATAGGGGTGCCAACAGTACCTATGGACCAACTGACATGCATCAGGAAAATTTGATATTGGCGAAAAAGGAATTTTCAATGATATCCAAGAAACTTGAAGCGATTGTATTGGATGTATTACCGGGTATTGAAAATGCGCTGATTGCAATGGGTGCTCCTTATATTGAGGGTCAGTCTATTCCTAA
>JAJCYJ010000787.1 GCA_029262975.1 Saprospiraceae bacterium | reverse complement strand
CAGCCCAGAAGTAACAGAAGTCATCGTTAACACAATACGAAATGATAGATACGAGTCAGAAACCCGGCTTTATGCTGCACACTATCTTGCTCGCTCTAAAGACCTGGATATTGAGAAAACGAAATTTCAAATCGCAGAAGCATTTGTTGAAGAAAAAGATCCTAAAATTAAAATGGCTTTAGCTACAGCTTTAAGACATACTAATGATTCTGAAATTCAATCTATTTTAATGAGTCAACTTGATCTTGATCAAGATTATAGAGTGAAGGTGAACATTATCCGAACGCTGGCTAATTACGACTACATTAACTCCGCTCAAAAGATTATTGATTTACTGAGCGACAAAAATATTCATGTCACCATAGCGGCTTGTGAATTTCTACAAAAAAATGGTGTTAAAGAAGATGTCGTTTTATATCGAAATATTGCAAGAGATAGTTTGCCTTGGCAAACAAAGAGTAGACTGTATACATCAATAATGAGCATTCTTCCATTTTATTATGGTAAAACTAAAAATGCAACACGTTGGCAAATACAGCAAGCCATTGAAAAGGATTCAAATATATACGCACAGAGAGGATATATTCAAGCCTTGGGGAATGATCCGGAAAGTTATCCCATCATAATAGATTATCTATCTGAAGATCAAAACCCCGTAGTTAAAAATGCAATAATTGAGGCGCTGGGAACAGTAGTGACTCACAATGACTTCAATGCCATTTTTAAAAATGCGTCTACTTATCATAGAAAAAAAATATTGGCCACTTTGGTGGAACAAATTGAAAGTGGTGATGAAGGAGTAATCGGAACGGCTTGTAATATTATTGCAGATGAAAAATCACTTTTAAAGAGTCTAATCGATAGTACAAACTTTTTGCTTAAAGCAAGAGAAAACTTAAAAATGCCTCAACATATTGAAAGCATTCATGCCGTTGAAAAAGCCCTGGCTTACATTCGTGGTGTTAATCAACCCAATTATTCCACAATCGAATCTTATAAACCTGTCAACTGGCAATTATTGCGAGAATATGATGATAAAACCACAGCCATTATAAAAACCAACAAAGGCGCATTTACAATTGATTTATATTTAACAGAATCTCCTGGATCGGTATTAAATTTCATCGACCTGGCTAACGAAGATTATTATGATGGTATGGCATTTCATAGAGTCGTTCCTAATTTTGTAATCCAGACAGGCAGTACTCGGGGTGATAGTTATGGTGGTAATGATGATGTTATCAGATCTGATTTAGGACCTTTGTATTATAATGATGAAGGATATGTCGGAATGGCTTCTGCTGGAATTCATACTGAATCTACACAATGGTTTGTCACGCATTCACCCACGCCACATTTAGATGGAAAGTATAGCATTTTTGGAAAAATAACCGATGGAATGGATGTTGTTCATAGCATTCAGGTTGGAGACATAATTCTTGATGTAATTATTAGCAATATATAAGAAAATGAAAGAAACGCCACTTACAGAAAAACACATAGAATTAGGGGCTAGGATGATGCCCTTTGCAGGATACAATATGCCGGTGAGCTATGATGGAATAGTTGAAGAACATTTAAATGTCAGAGAAAATGTAGGTCTATTTGACGTTTCTCATATGGGACAATTTTTCATTGAAGGAAAAGAAGCCCTTTTGTTAATCCAAAAAATCAGTTCTAACGACGCATCCAAATTAGTGTTTGGACAGGCTCAATATGCTTGTCTGCCTAATGATAAAGGAGGGATTGTTGATGATCTTATTATTTATAAGTTAGGTGAAGAATCTTATATGTTGGTTGTAAATGCTTCTAATATTGAAAAAGATCTTGCGTGGATTAAACAAGCCAACACCTTTGAAGCTACAATTGAAGATCGATCAGATTCGATGGCCTTACTAGCTCTTCAGGGACCAAAATCTATTGATGTATTAAAAAAAATCACCCCTGTAAATGTTGAGGGTATACAATTTTATCATTTTGCAATTGGTGAAATTGATGGCATTGAAAACGTGATCATTTCAGCAACCGGGTATACTGGATCAGGCGGCTTTGAATTATATCTTGACAATCGGGATGCGGTAAAAGTATGGGATAAACTGCTTGAAATAGGTAAGGAAGAAAATATTCAACCCATCGGTCTTGGTGCAAGAGATACCCTTAGATTGGAAATGGGTTATTGTTTGTATGGAAATGATATCAACGACGAAACTTCTCCCATTGAAGCTGGTTTAGGATGGATAGTAAAAACAAAAAAGGAAGAAGAATTTTATTCTAAATCATTATTCAGAGAACAACGCAAAGATGGTGTAAGCAAAAAATTAATTGCATTTACGGTTCATGACCGACGTGTTCCACGACAAGGATATGAAATTGTTGATATCGATGAAAACCCTATTGGAATAGTGACTTCAGGTACTTTATCTCCTTCATTACAAATACCGATCGGTCTGGGTTATGTGGATGTTGATCATGCAAAAGTGGATCAAGACATCGGAATTAAAACCAGAAATAAGATATTACATGCTCATATTGTGAAGCTTCCATTTTATAAAAAGGCATAATTGTTAAACTATTGTTATGTTTTTTTTATTTCCTATAGTATACGTATTAAAATAATATGGAATTCTGCGATGCAAAACAAAAATTTATTTCAACCTGGGGCGAACTGGGATGCAACTGGGGTATCTGCAGAACAATGGGACATATTCATGCTGTACTGTTAATTAGTCCTCAACCTAAAAGTGCTGATGACATCATGGAAGAGCTCCAGATATCTCGTGGAAACGCCAATATGAATTTAAGAGCCTTACTGGATTGGGGATTGGTCTACAGAAAATCTATTGCAGGAGACAGAAAAGATTATTTTATTGCAGAAAAAGATTTATGGACTGTCTTTAAGAAAACCCTATCTAAAAGAAAGCAGCGAGAACTCACACCTATGTTGGAGATGATCAAGAGTGTATCATCTATTGAAGGCACTTGTTCTAAATCCAATGAATTTAAAAAAGTCGTAAACGACCTTAAGATGATTTCTGGTGCTGCTGAAAAATCATTAGATACCCTACTGAAGTCTGATTCAAATTTATTATTAAACGCGCTGGTTAAGGTCTTGAGGTAATATCAATAAATGTGAGAATGGTCATTAAACCATTCCCATATTTTCACGAATCTTATTTAAGGCTGAACCCGATCTTACCCATTCTATTTGAGCTTGATTATAAGTGTGGTTAACCATAAAGCTATGCTGTGTGCCATCACTATGTTTCAACAAAATCTCTATTTGTTTTCCCGGAGCCATTTGATCAAAGCCTTGTATCGTAATTAAGTCATCTTGTCTTACTTTGTCATAATCATCAGGATTATTAAAAGTAAGTGCCAACATACCTTGTTTCTTAAGATTGGTCTCGTGAATTCGAGCAAATGATTTTACGACAACTGCTTTAACACCTAAATGTCGTGGCTCCATTGCAGCGTGTTCTCGTGATGAACCTTCTCCATAATTTTCTTCACCAAACACGATGGTTCCAATTCCTGCTTTCT
>JAJCYJ010000786.1 GCA_029262975.1 Saprospiraceae bacterium | reverse complement strand
ATGGTTATGAAGAAGATGTTTACGCCACTACCGGTGGTAATGGCATCGCGATGCAATTAGTTATGGAAGGATTAAAACTGCAGGGATGCAATCCGGGTTTTGTGACTGGTAGAGATGCTATACTTAAGGCGGATACCATGTTATTTGCCGGTGCCAACGCATGCGAAATCTGGCGCGCTTTTGCCAGAAGAGGCTTGGGCGTCGGTGCTTCACAAGGCTCTGTTCAATCCGTTGATGATGGCATAGAATCATATTTACGCCCGAACGATTGTCCGGATGAATTGATTAAACCTTGTACTGACGAGGTACTTGTTTATGATAGTGAAACCATTGCTGACGGAACCGATCAGCGTAGCAACACAACTATTACAATTACTGATAGTGACGTGCTTGCCGGATCTGATGTAATGCTAAGGGCAAGAGATGGAATAGATGTTAACCCACTATTTGATGTTTCAGATACTGGAGAACTATTATTAAAAGTGGTCCCTTGTATTGATATTCCTAATGCGACTGGCTCCCCTGAAATAAATTATCAAAACAGAGAAAGGTCCGGAGAACAGCGTAATTGATTCGTAGACTCTAATCGGTACTCGATTATTATTATGATAAAGATTACAACAACATGATGGCGTCACATTAAAGGGAGGGTTATTGTTACGCTATTGCAAAGACAATATCTGAGTTTGCGCGGCATAGCATGTGAAGATGTGAACCCGGCAATACCTTGGTGTACTTACAAGGTTCCTCATTAGTTGGATATAATGCACCCGGTGCATAAAAAAGGTTAAAAGATCGGCCAGAAATTTCGCTTTAGACTATAGCATAGACTAAAGACACCAACCTGCTCGTGACTTTGAACAAATAGCTTGCATGCGACAGCCGACAGATATTAGCCGACGTCATAAGTCGATCTCAAACCATTCTTTCTTCAATGCTCTATATATCTCTACCCTAAATTCCACAGAATACGAAATCAATTCCTCCATATCCATCCACATCCATTTTTGAAATTCACCCTCTTCTCCAAGTTTGATTTTAGGGTTGGGTTCTTTCAAATCAAATGCGTACCAATATTGCGTTTGTCCTCTTCCAGTTTTTTGAGTACGATACTTTTTAGGTAGTTCATATGACAACAAACCTGGAAATTTTCTGGGTGCTCCTAAAGCACTTGCTTTTAACCCGGTCTCTTCCTCGAGTTCTCGATAGATCGCCTCTTCAGGCTCTTCTCCCTCTTCAATTCCTCCTTGTGGCAGCTGCCATGAATGGTCATGATCCCTGCGTTCAAAGGCAAGTACTTTTCCGCTTCCATTTGTGATGAGTGCACCGACACTAGCCCTAAAAGATTGTGTCAATGTTTTTGCTTTGCTTCTCCAGGCATGACCAATATGAAGTCCAAAAGCGATGAGAAATGAAATTAAAATCACAACCCATCCTTCCCCATAACCAATCCACAAACCACAAATAATTGCAATTAACAAACTATTCATGACTGATACGGTTTCGACTAATCCTCCTTTTAGAATTCTCTTGGGATTAGGGTTAAAGGGTAAACTATATTTTGAAGCATCTTCAGAGGTAGCGGACCATATCTGTTGCCGTAAGTGTTTAATTATGCGTTTGTATTCTTCCGTGACTTTATCACGTTTTATCATTCTCAAATAAGTAAAAATTCCAAAAATAAGTACTCCAAGTAAAGCAAAACTTACAATTGATTTAAATTGAAAAGGATCGCTATTTGAAGTAATAAGCCCGACTATTCCTGCCAGAACAGCAGTATATAGCGTCATATAGAAATTTAGGCGCCTTTCACCTAATTCTTCATTTTTCCAAAAAGATTCAGAAAAGTGCTTGTATTCTTCAATTAAGAATTGAACCGATTTCATGCTTTTGATTTAGGAGAACTTTGCATACTTGTTAAAACTCTTTCTGTCAGATCTGCTAACCTCATGGCCTGGTAGATTTTTTCTATTGCCCGGCTTTCTTTTTCCTTCATGATCGTGGCACGCTCAGATTGATCTGCCCAATAGTGATTATGTGAGCCCGGAGATTTATCATGAAACCATTTTTTAAATTTCTTACACTTTTTAAAACCAGCATCTTCATGATCGACAGGAATGTCTAATATTCCCGGGCCAAATTGATCTTTTAATGGTCCTCCTATTAAATCTGCTTCATAAAATATATTAGACCACCTTGTTGCAAAAAAAGGAGTAGCATGATTCAATAATTTCTCTTTTGAAATATTCTCATATACAAAATAGTCTTCAGGTAAAATATCATCTATCTTTTTATTTTTTGGCGGACTATCTTTTGAAGGAGGGCAAGTTGGATATTGTCTTTCTTCCTTCATTTGTCTGAAATGTTGTTCAGAATCTGCCATTAATAAATCTCCATGTGTCAATGGACATCCCATGGTGATCAAATCAGAAATAAGCCATCCCTTTTGCCCTTGAGATATTTCATGCCTGAATTCATCCTGGCACCGTCTATATTCCTCGAAGTATGTAACATTTTCGGGCTCTTTTTGAAGATTGAGACCCGCTTGACTAATAGCACTAAGCTTACTTATCTTCTCTTCAGAATAATCCAGTTCACTATGCCAATTCTCATTCGCGGTTTCCTTTTGTGTTTCTGTAATTTCTGTGTCTTCTTTGTTTACTGTTTTAGGTTTAAGTTTTATCGACTTATTAAAGTCTATCCATAAATACGTAATTAAATCATATGCTATGACACTTCCAAGACTGTGCCCTGCCAAAATGATTCTATCATATCCACCTGACTTATGCAGATTTTTTAAAAATGCAATTCCATTCTCTCTGATTATTTCTCGCTGTGCAATATTGTCAACATCGCCACTGAGATATCTGGCGGCATCACCGATATAACCGATAAGGATGTTTGGCATAACCTTATGCAATAATACCAAAGGTAGAAAGGTCCATATGACCCATTTGATTACAAGATTTGAAACCATAGGATAAGAAGAAATCAATAAGAAGTAGAGGAGTGGTAACAATCCAAAAAGTATCCAGCACAAAAGTGCTATAACACAAATCGACCTTAACACTCTTATACGGAATGGTGATGAACTAAGATCGCGCGTCATCAATGACCACAACCATTTATAGACATGCTTTGACCTTGAATCTCTCATATTCGCAGCCCAGTGATATTCATAAAAGTGCGTAGTGCTTCGTACATTTTCCACTCCCGCCACGGAAATCTTTCGCAATTCATATGATTTACTGATCCTATCCGGCTTTATCCATTCCTGAATCTTTCTACTTTCATCGTTTCTTCTTTCATAATTCAACAATGAGAAAACAAATCCACGAAGAGTTGACATAGGACGCTGCTCTCCTATCCCATGAATAATCACTACGGCTTGTCTGTATTTGTTATCTGGCATCAATGTAAAAATATATAGAATGATTGAACACGTTGTACTGAAAATCCAGTATATCTTCATAATTCAAAGGATCGATTTTTTGTTTTTCTTTCAATAAGTTTGCGATGCCGTGTCTTAAAGTCTATTTATTAAAAACAGATAACTCCTAAGACAGATCAGAATTCGATGATAAGTAACTACTCGTTTCTTTTGTTTGAAAAAAGGAGTCGAAGCATTTTTTATGATAATTTTCCACTGAAAGAAAACCCAAATCATTCATCAGCCGTTATACTACCTTTGGCACTGGTTTAATACAACACAATCTTGAAGCACCTTCGATACCTCAACTCTTTTTTATTACAATACAAATGGAGACTGAGTATCGGTGTGATATTTGTTATTGCACAAAATTATTTCCGCATTCTGGTGCCTCCGCAGTTCAGAAAAGCGCTCGATCTTGCGTCAATTTGCCTTCAGGATTACAAGACGATCGAAGATCCTGAAGAAAAAGCGATTCTGCTCAGGTATATAAGTCTCACGCTATGGGACTATGCGTGGATGGTTCTTCTATTTGCAGCGCTCATGGGATTCTTTATGTTTCTCATGCGCAAAACCATAATCGTCGTATCACGTCTTATCGAATATGATCTCCGCAAGAAGATATTTGGTCATTACGAAGAGTTAGACGGTTCATTTTATAACAGGACTGCAACCGGTGATTTGATGTCCAGAATCACTGAAGATGTCTCGAAAGTCCGCATGTATCTTGGTCCGGGTCTATTGTATTGTATTAACCTTGTCACATTGTTTATTTTGGCCGTTACCAGTATGTACCAAGTCAATCCTACACTGACATTGTATGCCCTTATTCCACTTCCTATTTTATCTGTTTCGATTTATTATGTAAGCAGTGTAATCAACAAAAGAAGTACAATAATACAGAGACAACTCGCCAAACTTAATACGATCGCTCAAGAGGTATTTTCAGGAATCCGAATTCTGAAATCATATAATAAGGAGGAAAACTTCAGACAATTCTTTTCAGATGAAACAGATGTATACCTGGAGAACTCTATGTCTCTTGCCAGGGTCAATGCATTCTTTCATCCCCTTATGATTCTACTTGTATCCTTCAGTGTATTGCTAGTTGTGATAGTTGGCGGACAAGAAGTCGCTAAAGGCAATATCACTCATGGTAATATTGCTGAATTTATCATTTATGTGAATATGCTGACCTGGCCTTTTACGGCTATCGGATGGATTGTTTCAATCGTCCAACAGGCAGAAGCATCTCAGGCAAGAATCATGGAGTTTATGAATACAAAGCCGACAATCGTATCAACTGTCACTGGTGCTTTGGATGTGCAGGGGGAGGTCGTCTTTGATCATGTTCATTTTACATATGTGGATAGTGGAGTTAAGGCGCTTGACGATGTTAGTTTTAAGGTAAAAAGAGGAGAAAATCTTGGGATAATTGGTCGTACAGCATCTGGTAAATCTACGATAGCAAGCTTGCTTTTACGAATGATGGACCCCCAGGAAGGCGCAATTCTAATTGACGGAAAAAATATAAAAGACTTAAATCTATCAGAACTCAGAAAGAGTATCGGATATGTCCCCCAGGATTCTTTTCTTTTTTCTGATACAATTGCAAATAATGTAGCATTTGGTGAAGATACTTTGGAAATGGATAAAGTTGAATTCATCACTGGAAAGGCTGCGGTCTACCAAGATATTCTTACCCTTCCTGAGAAATTTGATACAGTAATAGGAGAGAGAGGTGTCACCCTTTCTGGAGGACAAAAACAGCGTATTGCATTGTCTAGAGCGCTTATCAAGGAGCCGGATATTATAATTCTGGATGACTGCTTGTCAGCGGTCGATACGACTACAGAACAGACGATACTTGGGTATCTTGAAGAAGCCCTTAGTCATAAGACTAGTATTATAATCACACATCGCATATATAAACACCTTGAATTTGACAAAGTGATTGTTCTTGATGGAGGTAAGATCATAGAAGCAGGAACGCCTGATGAATTAATCGATCAAAAGGGGTATTTCTATGAAATATTAACCAAACAACTTTTAGAAGAATCCTCGAGCGTATAATCGTTGTATTTAGTCTAAATACAGAGATAGATTTGATTTAATGTCTGTCTATAATTGCCCTTTGAGGCAACCTCTCGATGTTTCCGAGTCTAGTAATCGCTATGATATGTCCTGAAAGTTATTATTTTTACTAATAACTAAAAAAATTTGACGTTGGACAAGGACTTTGAAAAGGGGCAGGAAAGTGTCTACTCAAATAAGGTAAGAGCAGGAAGGAGGCGCACGTATTTCTTTGATGTACGTAAAACTAAAGGCGAAGACTACTATATTACCTTAACGGAAAGCACAAGAAGATTTAATGGCGAAGGATACAGTCGTCATAAGATTTTTCTTTACAAAGAAGATTTTAACCGATTTCTTGAAGGACTTCAGGACGCAGTGGATCATGTAAAAGATGTACTGATGCCAGCTTATGATTACGAACAATTTGACCGTCGGCAGGAAGAATGGGAAGCATCAAAGCTTGAGGCTGAAAAGAATGAAAACACGGATTCACCATCAGACCCTCCTTCAAAGGAAAGTGAAACTATTGAGGAATCTCCTTCGGAAGATGATTCAAATGATTCTACTGATAAAGTTGAGAGTGAGGAAGACATGGATTGGTAAAACTTGCTATCAGTTTTGATTTTTGAGTATGCTATTCTTATTGGTATTCCATAGTATGGAATGGGTGTCGTATAATTAAGTCTACATTTCTGCCACCTCCATCATGGCATCTTCTACCTGATGAACTAATTCTGTATAATGTGGATCACGCTTGGTCTCCTTGGTGCGTGCAATCGGCAAGTCCACGTCAATGTGCTTTACAAATCTTGAAGGACTGGATTTTAATATATAAATATCATCTGCCAAGTACACAGCCTCAGCGATATCGTGCGTGACAAAGATAATCGTGGATTCAAACTTCCTCCATATACTTGTTAGAAGGTCCTGCATCTGCAACCGCGTTCTAATGTCCAAAGCGCCGAATGGCTCATCCATCAGCAGAATTTTAGGATTAGCCAAAAGACTTCTTGCTATTGCTACCCTTTGTAATTGTCCACCGGATAAATTGGGATATTGAGCGAATTTTTGCTCATGACCTTTTAACCCTACCAATTCGATAATTTCTTGTGCCTTTTCGTGACGCTCTATTTTTGAGATTCCCTTATACCGTAGCGCAAGTGCTACATTTTCTAGAACGGTCAACCAGGGTAATGAAGAATATTGCTGAAAGACCATGCTTACATGTTCCCCTTCTTCGACTGGTACATCCTTTATAAGAACAGATCCCTCTGTAGGTTTTTGAAGTCCTGCAATGTATCTCAATAAAGTCGACTTTCCAGATCCTGACATGCCGAGCACGACAACAAATTGTCCCTGGTCAGGCTTATCTTCTACAATAAAATCTAGATCCTTGATGATCCAGTTATCCCCACCATCATAAGATTGGCCGATGCCTTTCAAATCAATGATATTAGCATACTCCGTATCCTTGAAGATTGTACTCATGCCTTTTGTGGTGATTTAAAGATTAGATATTCGCCGTAAAGTGTAAACAGAAATGCCGATAAAGCCACCACTACAATACCGATTAAAAGTACCTGTAAAGAGAGTCCAAAAAAACCATTGATCAATACAGCAACTAATAAAATTGCTAAGAGTGCCAATACCCCAAATCGGGCTTCCTTTAGACCGCTAAACACTGATTTATAATGTTTGTGGGGAAAAAGTCGTTTGCTTATATATACAAAAATCATGTCCTGTATCAAACCTATGAGAATGATGATAATCAAGATTGCAAAGACCTTCGGCACTTGCCCCTGTCTGGCTTTTATATAGATTAATGAACCAATGCCCCCTGCCCTATTCACTAATTCGGCGATAATAATATAAGTCCAGGAGATGGCAGTCAAGACCCGTATATCATCCATTAACTGGGTCATAACCGAAGGGATATATACAGTTTTGATCGTATGCCAATCATTTGCTCCCAATGTAAATACGGTCTTTAAGTACACGTCATTAACCTCATAGATTCTCTGTACGACCACAGGTAACAAATACACAATGATACCAAATGCCAGGAAGGCCACTTTCATCTTGTCTTCTATACCAAACCAAATGATAAACAACCCTGTTAAGGCCGTCAAAGGGAGGTAGCGCATAGCATCTACCTGTCTGCTAAACAATCCCCTGAAAATGGGAAATAAACCAATTAGAAATCCCAGGGGTATAGCAAGAAGAACCGCCCATATATAGCCCTGAACATTTAACCAGATAGATTTCATGGCGTTGGGCAAGACGGCATCCTGCGTGATTAACGTAGGAAAAGATCGGACTACACTTAAAGGTGTCGGGAGGAGGGGGTAAACTTTTTCATACGAAGTGACATTGGCGAAAGTAATGGAATCCGCACGTGTAATTGAATCAAGCACCTGCTGGTCTACTGTCCCATTAATTGAACTGGGTAGCGTAGTATTAAAATTTTCGAGTATCGGTTTCTCTTGAGAAAATGCTTCTGCCAATAACCACCAGATACAAATAAATAAGACGATGCCAAGGATACCTAATATGAGCTCTTGCTTATTAGAAAGATCTCCCCTGAGTTTAAATAATGACATATTCACTTTTAATCTCCGATAAGTTCGAAGTCAGTACGCCTGTTTTGGGCTCTGCCCTGATCGCTGTCATTCGTTGCAATCGGGTTATCCGGACCATTACCTACTACAATAAACCTGTTTCGTGGCATATTATATTCTGACACCAGGTAATCTACGACCGATTGAGCCCTTCTCTGACTCAAGGCCACATTGCTATTATAGTTACCGGTACTATCAGTGTTTCCTTCAACACGTATGCGGGCATTACCAAATGCTTTAGCGATGCCAACAAACTCTTTATCTATTATGTATTTAGCATTTTCATCCAATTGGAATTCACCCGTCCTAAAGGTGATACTCACTCTTTTAGTAGCTATCGCTGCTTTTTCTTTATCCGAAGCAGTCGCTTCGGTAAATGCTTTAGCTCCTTCAGAATTATGAGTTACTCCGGTAAGATTAGTGGATGTCACCATCTTAGGAAAGGAAATCATCCGCCAGTTAGGCACCCGATCTTCAATATAGCCGAGGTCCGTATATTTTATAGACATTTCACTATACAAATCATTACCCGTTACACCCTTGTAATCTTGATTAAGTCCAAAGAAATTCAAATTATCCCCGTGCGTTGTCAATCGGACATTTCCAATCATTTCAGCCGCTTCTTCATTAGTTAATGCAGTCCCTCGTTCAGTAAACTCCCTTGCTAAAATAGAAGCTGCCTTGCTGCGTGCAGCAGGATCCGAATTAATTTCTGCAGCACCTTTCATCCATCCTTCGTAGATCTTTCGAATCTTATCTTCATTACGCTGAACATAATCTCTTTTCGCCATAAAGACATCTGCAATAATATATGCAGCTGATCTTGTACTTTCCAAGACCCTTGATCCAGGGACCGCCTTTAAAGAAAGAATATCGTCCGGACTCCAGACGACAGCTGCATCAACACGTTGACTTTTAAATACTTCAGCAGCATCTACCGCTGTTGCCTGCGGGACGATTTCAACATCATTTACGGACAGCCCGCCCGCTTCCAGTAACCAGATTAAAAAAGAGTGAGAAGGTGTTAATTCTGCCACCGCGATTTTCTTGCCCTTTAAATCAGCAACCGATGTTATCCCACGTCGCGCTACAATAGCATCACCACCACGAGACCAATCTGCCTGCCAGACGATCACAGGGTCAAAATCACTCAGACCATTTACTTCAGTCGGAAAGGCATCAATCGTCTGCCATAGTAAATTAACCTCATCTGCCCTAAAAGCATTTCGGGATGCTTCGAAGTCATCCAAAACTTCGAATTTTACCTTGATACCGTAATCTTTATAAAACCTGGAAGCTGTGGAGGCCTCAAATCCTTCATTAAAATATTGTCCTCCGGCATATCCTCCCCAAGTTACTACACCGATCTTCACTACATCATCGTCATTTTGATTACCGGAATTTATGCTCCGGTTATCACTATTATCCGTTACGCCTCCAAATTCTTGCTCACTTTGCTTTTTAAGATCCTGACCAATGGAAGTTTTATTAAGTAAAAAATAACCGCCGAATACCAGTCCCCCAACTATGAGGATGGTAATCAACAGCTTGGAAAACATAGTTAGTTGTGTTTTTGCCATTTCGTAATTCTTTCTTTAATCTGACTGTAAAAGTAAAAAGAGTGAAAAATAGTTTCGTCTTATTCGAATAAGTTATCATACTGATTTACGCGTTCGACTACGCGTTCTTTGCTGACCATCTTCTCATTGAGATCCAAGGTGCCTTCAGATCCTCCGTCATCAAGCAAAAGTTCATGTTTTTCATCCAAAAGTAAAAGTGAGTTTTCCTTCTCCCACTTTTCTAACATTTTCAACCCTTCTTCTTCAAATATTCCGTTTTGCAAGTCAATGGAATTCATAAATCCTTCCGACACCTCCATAAAACGTTCCATTTCTCCCACTTTTGCACTTACATCATCTGTGACTGCTTCGAGGGCCATTTCAAACATGGCTCTTTTATCCTTATCTCCACGGATTACACTCATGGCGCTGGACATCGCGCTATGACTTGCCCTCATAGCCTTTAACTCCTGTTCTTTTATTTCGACCTGATCTGCCACATCTTCTTTTAAAATGGCCGAATTGTCATACATTTTTTTCAAAACCTTGTAAAGTACTTCCATCTTTCTGTACAGCTGGTCGTACTTCATATTCGATTCTTTCAATCTTCCAGCCTTTCGGGACTTCAGAATGACCACTTGGCGATTTTCCTCTTTTTTTGCTCTATTGGCTTCAGACATATGTGCATCAATGTCGCGTTCGTTGTTAAGCATCAACTCCTTAAGTTTATGCATCTGACCACGAAGCTTTAATATCTGCTTGTTCATCTTTTTAAGATTAGCAGTCATATCATCGACATAGTTCTTAAGTATCGCAATGGGATTTATTTCAATAAATAAACCTGTAACCCATCTCATCATACTCTTATACATATAGGATATCAATGTCCGGGCCTTGGAATCAAGTGCCATGTATATAATAACTCCAAGAATCGCTATGATTCCTGCCAGACCGAGTATAGACGTAGTCAAACTGATGATTGCCGGGAGGACATTGAATAGTAAGAAACCGGCTCCTGCCAATATACCGACTAAAAATATGGCACCGGTGACACCTTCCGGTTTACTCCAAAAAGACTTAGGCTTATAAGTTCCCTCCATTCTTAACTTTTATGGCTTTCACAAAGTAAAGAAATTACTACGTTTAAAACGTGGAATATCCGATAGCTTAACAGTGATTCATATACTTCAATGCACGAATACTACATATTGGCAATTAAAGTATGGGTATCAACGCTCATCGAGGTAATCTCCCGTCCTCATTCAGATGATAAGCAAGATCTTAAAGCAACCAGAATTATACATAGCTGGTAATCTTGTCAAGGTCATCTTTAATTTGCTGAAGTACCATATGATAGGCACTGTAAAATCCCTCTTTCGTGGCTTCTACTTTCGCAAGTGCTTTGGCAATATCAGCTTCTACCGACCCCAATTGTTTCTTTTCCTTTTCTATTTCAGCCTTGAGTTGATCTATTTTTGCTTCTTTGTCATTAATTGATTGTTGTAACTGATTACTCTTTGCTTCACGATTGCTTACTTGCTTGTCCTTCTGACTATTAAAGGCTTCTGAAAATTTCTTTTCTTCTTTATCCAGGACACTTACATAGTGTTTTGCACTACTGAAAAGTTTATTCTTGGTAAGACCAAGTGCGCTGGCCATCGCAAAAGCATTCTTATACCTTTTGGCCTCATCTGACTCTATTTTACTTAATGATTGTACGGACTGCTTAAATTCCAAATAGTCAAAACCTTCAATATTATTTTCTTCAATGGCCCTCAATAAAAGATCCACAAATTTCGAATCTGGTTTAGACTTAGACGCTTTTGTCCCTTTTAAAGATGCGGTCATTTTGTCAATTTTAAGTGATGGAGATTCAGATGATTCAGGAGGTGCATTTTTATCAACTTGAGCATTCCCCTTAGGTGATGAAGCGGTACCAGTATCATCTTCTACAACAAAAATGTTCTTTAACTTTTTAAACATGCTCATAGCTCACAAATTTGCTTATTACAGAGATAATCTATTGTTCTTTTATATGAAATGTAATACTTATTCTACAGAAGTAACAAAAGTAGCCAGTTATCTGGAATAACGAAAACCTGTAGCAATGTCAGATGCTTTTACTTCTTAGAATGTAGACTATCCTCAGCGCACAAATCCGACTTTCTTATTCAACCAAAAATCTTCTTATAGGCATCGGTTACATAGATCGTCTGTACTTGCCTCCAACGTCAAAAAGTGCTTCTGTAATTTGCCCCAGACTACAATTCTTTGTTGTTTCCATTAGTTGCATGAACATATTATTATTGCCCAAAGCTGCATCCTGCAATTGGAGCAGAGAATCAACAGTATGTGCCTGATGAAGATCGTGTAGCAATTTAAGGTTTTCAATCTGCTGTTCTTTTTCTTCTTTCGTAGCTCTAATTACTTCTTCAGGAATAATCGTAGGAGATCCTTTCGAAGACAAAAAAGTATTCACACCAATGATCGGATATTCCCCGGTATGTTTTAAGGTTTCGTAGTAAAGACTTTCTTCCTGAATTTTACTGCGCTGATACATAGTCTCCATTGCGCCAAGCACCCCGCCTCTTTCTGAAATACGATCAAATTCTTTCAATACTGCTTCTTCAACAAGATCAGTGAGTTCCTCTATTATAAATGATCCCTGTAATGGATTTTCATTTTTTGCAAGTCCTAATTCGTGATTGATTATCATTTGAATAGCTACCGCACGTCTCACACTGTCCTCCGTAGGTGTGGTTATGGCTTCGTCATATGCATTGGTGTGTAGCGAATTACAATTGTCATAAATAGCATAGAGCGCCTGAAGCGTCGTTCTGATATCGTTAAAATCAATCTCTTGTGCATGAAGCGATCGACCGGAAGTCTGGATATGGTATTTTAATTTTTGAGCGCGTTCATTAGCACCGTACTTTTCTCGCATAGCGATAGCCCAAATCCTGCGGGCTACCCGACCTATAACAGCATATTCCGGATCAATTCCATTCGAAAAAAAGAAGGATAGATTAGGGGCAAAATCATCTATTTTCATGCCCCTCGAGAGATAGTATTCAACAAAGGTAAAACCATTAGAAAGTGTAAAGGCAAGTTGTGATATGGGATTGGCGCCAGCTTCTGCGATGTGATATCCGGAGATAGAAACAGAATAAAAGTTTCGGATATGTTGATCTATGAAATATTGCTGCATATCACCCATTAATCTGAGTGAAAATTCAGTGCTGAATATACATGTGTTTTGAGCCTGGTCTTCCTTCAGGATATCTGCTTGTACGGTACCTCGAACTGCCTTTAGAGCTTTCTTTTTGAGTTGGTTATAAATCTCAGGTTTAAGGACCTGGTCACCGGTTAGCCCCAATAGTAAAAGTCCCAGACCATTATTACCCTCCGGCAAAGATCCATTAT